>NZ_JAYMZS010000034.1:0-79498 GCF_035828755.1 Amycolatopsis sp. H20-H5
GAAGAGCCCCTTCGTCACGGCGTCAGTCGTACGAGCGGGGTGTCCAGACGACGGAGGTCCCGTCCGGCCGGCGCTCGGCCACCGTCTTCGACGAGCCGACGATCAGCAGGCAGCGCATGTCCACCGTCGCCGGGTCCAAGGTCGCCAGGGTGACCACGCGGACGTCCTCCTCGGGGCCGCCGACGTCGCGGGCGACGACCACCGGCGTCTCGGGCGCCCGGTGGCGCAGCAGGACGTCGCGGGCCTGCGCGAGCTGCGTTGTCCGGGTGCGGGACGCCGGGTTGTACAGCGCGAGCACAAGGTCGGCGGCACCCGCGGCCTCGAGGCGGCGCTCGATGATCTCCCATGGCTTGAGCCGGTCGGACAGCGAAAGTACGCAGTAGTCATGTCCCAGCGGCGCGCCGACACGGGACGCCGCGGCCTGTGCGGCGGTCACCCCGGGGACGATCCGCACCCGCACCCCGGCGCCATGCCCGGCCGCGGCTTGCTCGAGCACCGCCGAGGCCATCGCGAACACCCCGGGATCGCCCGAGGACACCACGGCGACCCTGGCTCCCCCGGCGGCGAGTATCAGCGCGTCGGCGGCCCGGTCGGCCTCGACACGGTTACCCGACGAGTGCCGCTGCTGGCCGGCGCGCTGCGGCACGCGTGCGACATAAGGGCCGTAGCCGACGACGTGTTCGGCCACGGCCAGTTCGGCCTCCGCCTCGGCGGTGAGCCACTCCGGGCCCGCCGGCCCGAGCCCGACCACGACGACCTCGCCGCAGGTCGTGTCCTGGCTGTCCACGGAACCCGCCGCGGGCTCGTCACCGGAAAGGCGGGCGGCGTGGGCCGGGCTCGGGACGAGCGCGAGCGAGAAGTACGGCACCGACTCCGGGTCGACGCCGGCGAACGGTTCGACGCGCTGGGTGTCCCAGGTCGCGCGCTCGATGTAGAAGGCGTCGTCGAGTTTCCCGGCCTCGGCCAGCGCCTCCCGCACGGAGCCGAACGTCCGGCCGAGTTTGAGGATCGCGGCCGAGTCGGTGTCGGCCAGGCGGCGGGCCAGTTCCGGTGCCGGCAGCGTGCCGGGCAGCACGGTGAGCACCTCGTCGCGCTGCACGAGCGGCCGCCCGAGCACCGCCGACGCCGCGCTCACCGACGTCACCCCCGGCACGACGACAGCCTCGTAGCGATCGGCGAGCCGCTCGTGCATGTACATGTAGGAGCCGTAGAAGAACGGATCGCCCTCACACAGCACGACGACGTCGCGCCCGGCGTCGAGATGCGCGGCAAGGCGTTTCGCACTCAGCTCGTAGAAGTCCGCGATCGCGCCCTCGTAGCCGCCGGGGTGGTCGGTCGTCTGGGTGGTCACCGGGTAGACCAGCGCCTCCTCGAGCTGACCTTCCCGCAGGTAGGGCTCGGCGACCGAACGCGCGATGCTGCGCCCGTGCCGCGCGCTGTGGTACGCGATCACGTCCGCCTCGCCGATCAGCCGGGCAGCCTTGACCGTCATCAGTTCCGGGTCGCCGGGTCCGAGCCCGACACCGAACAGCCTGCCCGTGCTCATTCGACCTCACTCGCCAGCGCGTTGATCGCGGCGACGGCCATCGCGCTGCCGCCCCGGCGGCCGTGCACCACCAGGTACGGGGCGGGCGAACGCCGGGCCAGCTCCACTTTGGACTCCACGGCGCCCACGAAGCCGACCGGCACACCGATGATCGCGGCCGGGGCGCCGACGCCTTCGGCCAGCAGCTCCAGCAGCCGGAACAGGGCGGTCGGCGCGTTGCCGATCGCGACGACCGAGCCGGGCAGCTTGTCGCGCCACAACTCCAGCGCCGCCGCGGACCGGGTGGTCCCCATCCTCTCGGCGAGCCCCGGCACGCTCGGGTCGGACAGGGTGCAGAGGACCTCGTTGCCGGCGGGGAGCCGTTTGCGAGTCACCCCGCTGGCGATCATGTTCGCGTCGCACAGCACCGGTGCGCCCGCCTCGAGCGCGGCACGGCCGGATTCGACCACGTCGAGGGTGTAGCGCAGGTCGTCGACCAGATCTACCATCCCGCAGGCGTGGATCATCCGCACGGCCACACCGGCGACGTCGTCCGGCAGGATCGCCAGATCGGCCTCCTCGCGGATCGTGGCGAACGAATGCCGGTAGATCTCGGCCCCGTCGCGCAGGTAGTCGGTCACAATTTTCCCTTCTGTACCAGCGTCTCGGCCAGTTCGTGGACCGAGACCACCAAGGCGTCCACGCGATACCCGCCCGGTTCGGCGAGCACGTCGAGATGCGGTTCGGCCGGTTTGCCGCACCGGCGTTCGCAGCCGGAGAAATGGGCGCGCAGGCCGCGGGGCAGTGACGGCAGGGCCCTGGCGGCGTCGCCCCGGACGTCGGCGCGCGACTTCGCGCAGCCGGGACGGCCGACGCAGGCGCTCACCCCGATGGACGGGTCGGCCGGATCGACGACGATCCCCGCCTCGGCCAGTGCGGCGGCGGGCGCGGTCTCGGGCAGCAGGATCGACCGCCACGGGGTCACCACCACGCGCTCGGCGACCTCGGCGACAACACGCGACTGAGCCGACGTCAACCGCCCGAACAACGGCGCGGCGCCCAGCGCGAGACCGCCGTCGTCCCGGTCGAGAATCCCGATCGGCAGCCCGGAAGTGAGGGGCATGGCGACCGGCTCGACCTCGGCGGCCACCGGGCGGACCGCGTCCAGCAGCACGGCCGCATCGGGTAGTTCGCGTACCCGCCAGGCGGTGCCCCTGGCGGCCCGGAACGCCTCCGCCAGCGTGATCAGCGCCGTCACGGCATCGGAAAGAGCGACCCTGAGTCCCGTGTCGACGCCGTCGAGCAGCAGCGCGCCACCGGTTCCGTCGACCGCGCGCCAGCACAAGTCCGCGCCCTCGCCGGAGACGTCTCCCCTGCCGTCGTCGATGGCGAAGAGGAAGCGACCTGGCAGAGCGGCCAAGGACGGCCGCGCGCACAACGCCGCGTCGAGCCGTCGCGCCAGCGGACTGACGTCGACCAGGCCTCCGGCGACCCCGCTCAGCGGCGAGGCGAGGATGTTGCGAACGCGCTCATGGCTCGGCGACGGCAGGAAACCGCCCTCGGACAGCCTGGGCACGAGACCGTCGACGGTCACCGCGCGAAGCTGGACGTTGCCCCGCGAGGTCAGGTGGATCTCGCCGTCACCCAGCTCTTCGGCGCAGTCCGCGAGCACGCGGAGGGCGGCCGCCGTGATCGCCCCGCCAGGCAGCCGGACACGGGCGAGCGGCCCGTCCGCGGCCTCATGGGTGGCGAAGACCCCGGGGCACGCGTCAGCTCGTGCACGCGCGCGGACAGACATGGGCTCACTGTAGATGGCGGCCGGGACGCCCTCGTCGACCCTGAGCACAGCTAGGATCAAATGTAGTAGGTGTGCTACATTTGGCAGTATCAGTGAGATGGGGGTGAGCACCATGGCGAGAACCGGCGAGCCGGTGATCGACATCCGGGGCCTGCGCATGCGCTACGGCACCCACGACGTCCTGCGCGACGTCACCTTCCAGGCGCACCAGGGGGAAGTGCTCTGCCTGCTCGGGCCGAACGGCGCGGGCAAGACGACCACGATCGAGATCCTGGAAGGGTTCCGGCGGCGCTCCGCGGGGGAAGTGTCGGTGCTCGGCACCGACCCGGAGCAAGGCAGCGAGGCGTGGCGGGCGCGGCTGGGGGTTGTGCTCCAGTCCTGGCGAGACCACGGGAAGTGGCGGGTCCGCGAGCTCTTGGCACACCTGGGGTCCTTCTACCGCAGTTACTCCACCGAACACATCCGGCGGCCATGGGACCCGGACGAGCTGGTCGACGCGGTGGGCCTGACCCAGCACGCGAACAAGAAGATCAAGACCCTCTCGGGCGGGCAGCGCCGTCGGCTGGACGTCGCGATCGGCATCGTCGGCAGACCGGAGCTGCTGTTCCTCGACGAACCGACGGCCGGTTTCGACCCGGAGGCCCGGCGCGAGTTCCACGACCTGGTCCACCGGCTCACCGACGACGAGGACACCACGATCGTCCTCACCACCCACGACCTCGACGAGGCCGAGAAGCTCGCCGACCGGATCCTCATCCTGGCCGCCGGGCGGATCGTCGCGAACGGCTCGGCCGACGCGCTGAGCCTGCAGATCGCGGGCGAGGGCGAGATCCGCTGGACGCTCGGCGGCCAGCGGTTCGTGCACCTGACCACGGAGTCGACGAAATTCGTCCACGAACTGTTCAAGCAGCACGGCGACGCGATCGGCGACCTCGAGGTGAGCCGGGCCTCACTGGAGGACACCTACATGACGCTGGTGCGGCAGGCCGAAACCGGGCCAACGCCGGTGACGACCCTCGGTTTGCTGGAAGCAGGTGTGTGATGGTCACGGTGTCGAAGCACGTTCTCGCGGCGGCGCGAGCGGGGGTGACCCGCGGCCGGATCGAGATCCGGCAGCAGCTGACCAACCGGGAGGACCTGCTGAACCTCGTGCTGCCCGCGACGATCTTCCTGGTAGTGATGATCTTCATGCGGGACGCGTCACTGCCGGGTACGAACTTCTCCCTCGGCGCCGCGACCGTGCCCGGCGTGCTGGGCGCCGGGATCACCCTCAACGGACTGACCGGGATGGCGGGAGCGCTGGCGGTCGAACGCGAGGACGGCACGCTGCTGCGCGCGAAGGCGACGCCGAACGGGATGACCGGGTACCTCATCGGGAAGGTCCTCCAGGTCTCCGGCACGACGGTGCTGGGCATGCTGGTGGTCCTGATCCCCAGTCTGTTCCTCTTCGAGGGCCTCGCGCAGGACGGGCCGCTGTCGTGGCTCGGCCTGCTCGGGGTGGTGACGATCGGCCTGGTGGCGACCATGCCGCTCGGCGCGGTGCTCGGCTCGCTGAGCGCGAACTCGCGCAACGTCGGGCTGATCATGCTGCCGATCTTCGGGCTGGGCGCGATCTCGGGGATCTTCTACCCGATCACCGCGATGCCGGAGTGGCTGCAGTGGGTCGCCCAGGTCTTCCCGATGTACTGGCTGGGGCTGGGCATGCGCTCGGCCTTGCTGCCCGACAGCGCGATGCTGGTGGAGATCGGGCAATCGTGGCGTCATCTGGAGACCCTGGGAGTGCTGGCCGGGTGGGCCGTGATCGGATTGACGCTGGCGCCCGTGCTGCTGCGCCGGATGGCTCGGCGCGAGTCGGGCTCGTCGGTGGCCGCGCGGCGCGACAAGGCGATGCAGCGAGTCGGGTGAGCAGGCCGGGCCCAGCGAAACGACGTTCCCGCGCGGAGGCGGAAAAGTGAGTGAGATCGTCTACAACCGGATCGCGATGCTGCGCGCCGAGCGGGGGATCTCGCGCCGGCAGCTGGCCGACGCGCTCGGGGTGCACTACCAGACGATCGGCTACCTGGAACGGGGCGAATACAGCCCCAGCCTGTACGTCGCACTGAGGATCGCGGAGTTCTTCGAGGTGGCGGTGGAGGTCTTGTTCTCCACCGCCACCTTCCCGCGTATCGGGGACGGCGAGCGCTCGGCCTGATCCGGGTGGGGCGCTAGTGCTCGGTGAGCTTGGCCTCGGTGAGGGCGCGAACGACGTCGGCCCGGCGCTGTTCGTCCTCGCGGACGGTGCGGCTCATCTCTACGTGCAGGAACATAGTGCCGTCCTGGGCGGCGGCCCTGCCCTGCACGTTGGTGAGGCCCTCGAGGCCCTTGCACGACTGTGACCAGGCCCGGCAGACGGAGAAGCCGTCCGCGGTGAGACGGTCGGCCGCGCGGCGGGCCGGATCGCCGGCCTGGGTGGCGCCCGCGGACAGCACGATGTCGGTGTCGGGCATGTTCGGGTCGTGGAAGCCGTGCAGCTGCACCTGGGGCAGGCCGCGGGCGGCGAGGGTGGTGGCGACCACGTGGAACAGCGAGTTCTCCTCGTGGGCGACGTCGGCCTTGCTGTCGTCGGCCTTGCGATGGGCGCCCGCGATGATCAGCACGGCCCCGGGCACCTGCCGGAAGTAGGCCAGCCCGAACAGCTCCGTGCGCAGGTCGAACGCCGGATGCGGCACCTCCACCACGATCGACGGCGGCGCCGAGCGGTCGATCAGGTACATCCCCCAGGACCGGTCGGTGTCCGGCTCGTTGACCGCCATCGTGTAAGGCCGTCCGGTCTGTTCGTCGACGCCGTCGCGGACAGAGAAACCCAGGGTGTCGAGTGCGCTCGGAACGGCGTGGCCCGCGTCGAGCAGCGAACCGAACCCCTGCGCCCCGGCCTTGCGCTCGTCGGCCTTCGGCGGCCGGTAGTCCTGGCCTGCGTTGAGCGGCGCGGTGAACCGGGTGACGAGGGAGCTCAGGGATGCCTCCGTAGGGGGCTGAGGGGGCCGTGACGCCGGGTCGTTCCCCAGGATCACGATCAGGAGCGCAGCCAAGCCCAGTGCGAGAAGTACACCGATGCCGCTGAGGAGAGCACGGGAGCGGCCGATCACCACTGGGAGTGTACCGTTTCACCCGATTGGGTAGCCGCACCCGCCACTTGTCGCCCAATGTAGGTACTTGTAACGTCACTGTGCCCGCATTTGATAGCTACATGTGACCCGAACGGGTCGCCGACCGAGTACAGGAAGGCCCGGGGGCCAGGTGAAGAGGCTGAACAAGCGTCCCGACCCCGACCCGACAGCTCAACTGCGCCACCAGCTCACCGAAGCCGGTTTCCCGCGCGGCACCGGCGTCGCCTCAGTGATCAGCTTGATACTGCTGCTGTGCATCGCCGCGTTCACGGCGCTCTATCTGGCGACGGCCGGACCGCTGTCGATGATCAGGCCCGCCTCGGGCGCCACCGTGCCCAACGAAGTGACGGACGGGCAGCAGCACGCCACCGCCTCGCTGGCCGTGGCCCTCGGCACCTCCGCCACCAGTGCGGCGGACGACCTCCGCGTCGCCGTGAGCTCCGGGGTCTTCGACGAGCCGGACACGAACACCGTGCTCACCCGGCTGAGCCAGACCTACCCCGGCTGGCGCGGCATCACCGTCCTCGACGCGGGCTCGCAGAAGGCGCTCGGCACGCACGGCGAACCTGTGCCGACCGAGAGCCTGCGAGGCGTCCCCGTCAGCGGCGTCACGGTGCGGCCGGTCGTGCGCAGCGGCGGCACCGCGCTGATCCTCACCACGATCCCCCTGCCGGGCACTCGGACGGGACAACTGCTGGTGGTCTCGAGCACGCTGCGCGACTCGTCGGCCGAGCTCGACAAGGACGCCCACCAGAGCATCCGGCTGGTCGCCGCCGACGGCACCGTCGTCGACGAGCACGGCCCCGACGTCCCCAAGAACGACAACGTCACCAACGGCCTGATCGACCAGGCCGCGACCGCCGCGGCAGCCGGGCAGAGCGGCGTGCTCACCGGCGCGGCCGCCACCCAGGCCGACCCCGGCAAACCGGCGCAACAGCTCGCCCCGGTGGTCTCGTACGCCCCGGTGTCGACGGACGGAATCGACGGCTCGCTCGGCCTC
This sequence comes from Amycolatopsis sp. H20-H5, assembly GCF_035828755.1. Lineage (NCBI taxonomy): Bacteria > Bacillati > Actinomycetota > Actinomycetes > Pseudonocardiales > Pseudonocardiaceae > Amycolatopsis > Amycolatopsis sp. H20-H5. Next base: position 7,470 of record NZ_JAYMZS010000034.1, read on the forward strand.
TCCGTGGTGTCGGCCAGCCGGGTCCCTGTCCAGCCGATCCCGGCGCGGTGGCCGGGCCTGATCCCGGCAGGCGCGCTGCTCGTCCTCGCGTTCGGCGGATTCTTCGTGCTCCGCCGGGTCGTGGTCGCACCGATCCGCCGGCTGCGGTCGGACGCGCTCGCGGTGGCGTCCGGCGATCTGACGCGTCCCGTGCACCAGTCCCGGGTCCGTGAGGTGAACAGGCTCACCAACGCCGTAGAGCTCTACCGGACGCGGCTGCGTCGCGCCAAGCACCCGGCGAAGTCGGCCAAGGCCGTGATCTCCGCCCAGCTCGTAGTCACGTTGGTGGCGCTGTGCCTGCTCGGGTGGTCCGCCGCGGTCGCCGCGACGATCGGCCGTCAGCACGCCGAGGTCTCGCCGACCATGGTCAGTGAGCACGGCCTGCGGGTCAGCCGCTCGGCGGACACCCTGCGCCGCAGCCTCACCGAGGGCTTGTCCGACCTCCAGGCCATCGCGCGCCTCGGCGCCGGGAAGACGACCGATCAGGTCCGGCCGATGCTCGACGAGCTCGCGTCCAGCGAGAGCCGGTTCCGCAGCGTCTACCTCGCGGACGCCGGTGGCCAGGTCGTGCTGATCAGCGGCCGGGAGGCACTGCGCGACGGCGGCGCGCTGCCGGAGGGCGAAGGCCTGCACCAGCACAACACCAGTGGCCGTGTCCCGGTCGTCTACGCCTACACCCACCTCGGCGACACCGGCAAGGTGCTGGTCGGCGAGTTCGACGTGCCGAGGATGGCCGCGCTGCTGCAGCCCGCGGGGGGGCGCATGCGGGTAGTGGACGAGGGTTCGCGCACCATCGCCGACACTGAGGGCTACCTCGCGTTCGAAGAGCTGACCGACGCCACGCTGCGCAAGAACGTCTCGGCCGCGCGCACCAGCCAGGGCGCCCGCGAGACCACTGATTCGGCGCTTGTCGCCGCGCAGGGGCTGGCGACGAAGGGCAGCGCGTCGACCCTGCACTGGGTGGTCGTCGCGGAACAGCCGGTCGGCTCGCTGGGCGTCTCGGACAACACCGTGCGCGACGGCGCTCGGGTAGCCGCCCTGCTCACCGCGGTGGTCGCGCTGATGCTGTTCGGCTGGCACCTGCTGACGGTCCTGCGGCCGCTGCGCCGGGTGGCCGACGCGGCCGTCGGTCTGGCCGAGGGCGACACCACTTCGGTGGTCTACCCGCAGCGCCAGGACGAGATCGGCACCATCGCCTCGTGCGTGGAGATCTGCCGCCAGGCACTGGCCGAGGGCACCGGGCGGCTCGGCCAGGCCCGCCGTCCGGCGGGCGCCGCGACCGACCCGACCGAGCTGCTGCAGCGCATCGAAGACGACACCGACGAGCCGCTCGAATCCAAAGCGGGACTCGCGGACGTCAGCTCCGCCGACTCACCCCGCCGTCCTAACCCGCAGGCCACGGTTCCCGACGTGGACGTCCCCGAGCCGCCGGTCAGGCAGCCCCGGCGGGAAGCTTCGGGACGCGATGCGGCGCCCGCCACCTCCCGCCGGTCGGTCGAAAGAACCGCCATCACGGCACAGCCGGGCCCCGCCCGTCAGCCGGTACAGCGCGACGCCAAGCGGATGACCGAAGCACAACGACAGCCGCACAACCGGCGGGCCTCACCGGAACCTGACGCCTCACGCCAGCCGGGCGCCCGCCCCGCGACGCCGAAGTCCGCCGGAGCCCGGCAGCCGCACAACCGGGTCGGCGCCCCGGCGTCCGGTACTCAGCGCCAGCCGGTCAAGGGAACAGTCACCGCCGAAGCGACGGCGTCCAGGCGTGCCGCCGAGACCGCCGCCGACACGGCGAGGCGGCCGGTTCGGCGCGCCGCCGAACCGGACCCGAAGGCGGACTACCTGGGCTGGCTGGACGGGGCCGGGGTCTGACGTGCTGTTCCTCTACAGCGTCCTGCTGGTCGCTTCCCTGGCGCTGCTCGGTGCCGGGATCTCCGAACAACGGCGCCACTACGCGAAACTGCACAGCATCCCGACGCGGGTGCTGGTCAACGGCATCCGCGGCAAGAGCTCGATCACCCGGCTCTGCGCGGGCGCGCTGCGCGGCGGCGGGCTGGTCACCACGGCCAAGACCACCGGCACCGCGGCGCGGTTCATCCACCCGGACGGCACCGAGGAGCCGGTGTACCGCAAGTTCGAGATCGCCAACGTCGTCGAGCAGATCGGCATCGTGCGCCGAGCGGCGGCCTACCGGCCGGACGCGCTGGTCATCGAGTGCATGGCGGTGATGCCGGACCTGCAGGAGATCAACCAGAGCAAGCTGATCCAGTCCACCATCGGCGTGCTGTGCAACGTCCGCGAGGACCACCTCGCCGAAATGGGCCCGACGCTGGACGACGTCGCCCGGTCGCTGAGCAGGTCCATGCCGATCGGCGGGATCTGCCTGACCGCGGAACGCGACCGGCTGGCGATCCTGCGGGAAGAGGCCGCCAAGCGGAACTGCGAGCTCATCTCGGTCGACCCCGAGGCGATCAGCGACGAGGAGATGCGCGGGTTCAGCTGGATCACCTTCAAGGAGAACGTCGCGATCGCACTGGCCGTGGCCGAGCTGCTCAACGTCAACCGAGCGTCTGCGCTGCAGGGCATGTGGGACGCGCCGCCGGACCCCGGCGTCCTGCGCGTGCACCACTACCGCGCCGGGCGAAGGCAGCTCCGGTTCGCCAATGTCTTCGCCGCCAACGACCCCGAATCGACCTTGATGAACATCGACCAGCTCCGCCAGCAGGGCGCGATCGCCGATCCGCTGCACGTGATCATCAACTGCCGTCCCGACCGTGTCGAGCGCAATGGCCAGATGGGCGCGCTGATCCCCAAGATCGCCCCCGAGCGCGTGGTGCTGATCGGCGAACCGACCCGCAGCGCGCGGGCCGCGATCCCGTCCGACTGGCACGACCGGGTGGTCGACCTCGGCGGGCACCGCCCGGCGAAGGACCTGCTGCGCGGGATCGTCGAAGGCATCGATCGCGAGGCGTCGCTGGTGGCCATCGGCAACATCCACGGCCAGGGCGAACTGCTCATCGAAGAACTCGCGAAACTGGAACCGGCTGCCCTCTGATGCTCACCACCGAACTCGCCCCCGAGGTCGCGACCGTCGGGCTCGCCATCGGCCTGCTGCTGTCGCTGATCTGCTACCTGACCACGAACCTGTCCCCCGGCGGCATGATCACCCCGGGCTGGATCGCGCTCACCCTGGTCGAGGACTACCGGCGCGCGGCGATCATCGTCCTGATGACCGCCCTGACCTATGGTGGCACACGCGTGCTACAAAAAGCCGTCATCCTGTACGGGAAGCGGTTGTTCGCGGCCGTGGTGCTGCTCGGGGTGGTGCTCCAGACCTCGCTGCTGCTGTTCCTGCAGGCGGACTTCCCCTTACTGTTCGTGCACCAGACACTCGGGTTCGTGGTGCCGGGCCTGGTCGCCTACCAGCTGGTCCGCCAGCGCCCGGTGGCGACGATGCTCGCCACCGGCGGGGTCAGCCTGGCGAGCTACGCGATCCTGATCAGCGGGGTGCTGGTCGGCCTGGTCCCGACGGTATGACGGGGATGCGATGAACCTGCGATCGAAACGCCTGGTCCGCGCCGGGGTGCTGGCCGTGGTCATCGGCGTGTCCGGCACGGCGGCGGTGTACGTCGCGATCCAGGACCGAGACGACGCGCGCGTGACCGCGGTGTCGGCATCCGGGCCCACCTCAGCGGGCGCGGTGCTGGGCGGGTACACCTACGAACGGCTTACGAAGCCCGGCCGCACCCTGGTGCGCAACGGCGCCGGGACCCAGCTCGCCTCGCTGACCGACGGCTCGCGGACGGCCCTGCTCACCGGGCGGACGCGGACCTTCTCCGAACCGAAGTTCACCACCGTGTCGATCACCTCGACGGCGTGGATCCGCCTGGCGCCACAGCCGTGGAGCGAGGGCGCCGAGCGGGCACCGTGGTTCCGGGACTGGCTGCCGAAGGCTCTCGCCGACAGCGACCCGGACATCCTGGCGATCGCGCTGCAGTACACCGACGGCTCAGCGGATGAGAAGAACTCGAAGAAAGTCCGGTTCGGCGGCGACGCGACCTTCGGCCCCGACAGCAGCGAGGGCAGGCTGGAGCGCTCGGACTTCTACGACTACCTCGGCGTCAGCTGGGACTTCCCGGACGGGGTCCACGAGGACTCCGCCAAGGAGCGGTACGGCTCGCTGGACTGCTCGGGTTTCGTCCGCATGGTCTACGGCTACCGGGGCGGGTACCCGCTGCTCGGCTCGAACACCAAGGGCGCCGGGCTGCCGCGCCGCGCGTGGGCGATGTCCGAGCTCGGCCCCGGCACCCAGGTCATCCCCGACACCGGCAAGCGGGCGACCGACTACGCCGCACTGCAGCCCGGCGACGTGCTGTTCTTCAACCTCGAGCCGCAAATCGGCACCCAGGTGTCCCACACCGGGATCTACCTGGGCATCGACAGCGACGGCCACCACCGGGTGCTGTCGAGCCGCAAGGTGGCCAACGGCCCGACCTTCGGTGACGCGGGCGGCGTCTCCCTGATCGACCAGGACGGCACCTACTCGAAGGCGTTCCGAGCAGCGAAGCGGCTCTGACCGTCGGCTCGGACGGCGTGGTTCCTCAGCGCTGGTTACGTCTCGAGAGCACATGCCCTGGTTCTGGAACCAGACCGCCCGCCGGGTCTGCGGGGCGATCCGCTTGACCATGCCCAGCGCGATCCGCTGGTTCCGCTCGGCGAAGTCACGCAACCGGTTTTCGTAGCACGCATATGCTAAAACGTGGTCGCCGTCCGCGGCGCCGAGCCCGCCCGCCAGCACATACGCTCCCGTCAGAGCGAGACGGGTGCCCTGGCCGGAAAGCGGCGAACCGCAGGAGGTTGCGACTCCAACCAGCGCGGAACGCCCTCGCGACCAGCTGTCGGGATGGACCTGAGAGCTTGAGTCGAAGTAGAAGTCATGGGTGTCCGCCATCGCGTCCAGCAGACTGTGTACCTCCCACCCGACCCCGGCGAAGGCGTCGGCGACGACCGACTGCTGCTCCGCCTCGCCAAAGAGGACGCGCTGGGCGGAGAACCGACTACGTCACCTTGACGGCGGACCGGCAGCCCCGGAGAGTAAGCGGCGAACCCAAGCGTCGGCAGGTGGAGGAACCCGGTGTGAGTCCGGGGCGGTCCCGCCACTGTGATCCGGAGCCAGCTCCGGCAGCCAGGAACTCCCATCGGCGCGCACTGCTACCCGGGGCGCGGACACCCCGAGGAGGAGCCTCGTGATCCTGCTGCTGTCCACTTCGGACACGGACCTGCTCAGCGCCCGATCCAGCGAAGCGGACTACCGCCTCGCGAACCCGTCACGGCTCGACGTGGGCGAACTGCCCGGTCTGCTCGACGGCGTGAAGATCGTCGTCGTCCGCATCCTCGGCTCCGAGCAGGCCTGGCAGGAGGGCCTGGACACGGTCCGCGCGAGCGGCGCGCACGTGGTGGTCCTCGGCGGGGAGCAGTCCCCGGACGCGCAGCTCATGAAGCTCTCGACGGTCCCGGCGGGCATCGCTGCCGAAGCCCACGCGTACCTCGCCCAGGGCGGCCCGGAGAACCTCACCCAGCTCGGCCGTTTTCTGTCGGACACCCTGCTGCTGACCGGCGACGGCTTCGAGCCGCCCGCGACACAGCCGCTGTGGGGCGTGCTGGAGCGGAGACCGAAGAACGTGACCGGTCCGGTCGTCGCGATCCTCTACTACCGCGCGCACCACCTGTCCGGGAACACCGCGTTCGTCCACAGTCTTTCCGACGCCATCGAGGACGCGGGCGGCCGTGCGCTGCCGATCCACTGCGCGTCGCTGCGCACCCGCGAGCCGGAGATGATGGCCGAGCTCGGCAAGGCCGACGCGCTGCTGGTCACCGTGCTCGCCGCGGGTGGGACGAAACCGTCCGAGGTCGGCGCCGGGGGTGACGACGAGGCGTGGGACGTCGCCGAAATGGCCGCGCTGGACATTCCGATCCTGCAGGCCCTGTGCCTGACCAGCGACCACGAGACCTGGGAAGGCAGCGACGAGGGCCTGTCGCCGCTGGACGCGGGCAACCAGATGGCGGTGCCGGAGTTCGACGGCCGCCTGATCACCGTGCCGTTCTCGTTCAAGGAGATCGACGGCGACGGCCTTCCCCGCTACGTGCCGGACACCGAGCGCGCGGCGAGAGTCGCGGGCATCGCGCTGGCCCACGCGCGGCTGCGCTACACCCCGCCAGCCGAGCGGAAGATCGCGCTGATGCTCTCGGCGTACCCGACGAAGCACTCTCGCGTTGGCAATGCCGTCGGCCTGGACACCCCCGCTTCGGCCATCAAGCTGCTTCGCCGGATGCGGGAACTCGGCTACGAGCTCGGCGACGAGCCGTTCCCCGGCGTCGAGCCGACTGGCACCGAGCAGCCCGACGGCGACGCCCTGATCCACGCGCTGATCGCCGCGGGCGGCCAAGACCCCGAGTGGCTCACCGAGGAGCAGCTCGCGGGCAATCCGATCCGCGTCCCCGCCAAGCGCTACCGCGAGTGGTTCGCCAAGCTGCCCGCGGATCTGCGCGCGGGCATGGAGGAGCACTGGGGGCCCGCGCCCGGCGAGCTCTATGTCGACAACGGCGACATCGTGCTGGCGTCACTGCAGTCGGGCAACGTCATCCTGATGATCCAGCCGCCCCGCGGGTTCGGCGAGAACCCGGTCGCGATCTACCACAACCCGGACCTGCCGCCGAGCCACCACTACCTGGCCGCGTACCGCTGGCTGGAAGAGGAGTTCGGCGCGCACGCGGTCGTCCACCTGGGCAAGCACGGGTCGCTGGAATGGCTGCCCGGCAAGACGGCCGGGCTGTCGGCGTCCTGCGCGCCGGACGCGGTGCTCGGGAACCTGCCGCTGATCTACCCGTTCCTCATCAACGACCCCGGCGAGGGCGCGCAGGCCAAGCGCCGCGCGCACGCCACCATCATCGACCACCTGATCCCGCCGATGGCCCGCGCCGAGACCTACGGCGACATGGCCAGGCTCGAGCAGTTGCTCGACGAGCACGCCAACATCGCGGCGATGGACCCGGCGAAGCTGCCCGCGATCCGCGCGCAGATCTGGACGCTCATCCAGGCCGCGAAGCTCGACCACGACCTCGGTGTCGACGAGCGGCCGCACGACGTCGAGTTCGACGACTTCCTGCTGCACATCGACGGCTGGCTGTGCGAGGTCAAGGACGCGCAGATCCGCGACGGCCTGCACATCCTCGGCGAGGCGCCGACCGGCGAAGCGCGGGTCAACCTGGTGCTGGCGATGCTGCGCGCGCAGCAGATGTGGGGCGGCAAGCAGGGCGCCGTCCCCGGCCTGCGGTCCGCACTGGGGCTCAAGGAGAACAGCGACACCCCGCTGTCCGAAGTGGACGCGATCGAACAGACCGCTCGGTCGCTCGTGCTGAAGATGGAGGCGCGCGACTGGTCCCCCGGCGCGGTCGCGGGCGTCGTCGAGGAGGTCCTCGGGCATCCGGACGAGCAGGTCGCGCACGTACTTTCGTTCGCCGCCAACGAGGTCGTGCCGCGCCTGGCAGGCACGACCGGCGAGATCGACGCGATCCTGCACGCGCTCGACGGCGGCTACATCGCCGCCGGTCCGAGTGGTTCGCCGCTGCGCGGGCTGATCAATGTGCTCCCGACCGGGCGCAACTTCTACACGGTCGACCCGAAGGCCATCCCCAGCAGGCTGGCCTGGGAAACCGGGCAGGCACTGGCCGACTCACTCCTGCGCCGCTATCGCGAGGACACCGGGGACTGGCCGCGCTCGGTCGGCCTGTCGGTCTGGGGCACCTCGGCGATGCGCACCTCCGGCGACGACGCCGCGGAGGTGCTCGCATTGCTCGGTGTCCAGCCGGTCTGGGATGAGGCGTCGCGCCGGGTCACCGGCATCGAGGCGATCTCGCTGGCTGAGCTGGGCAGGCCGCGCATCGACGTCACCGTGCGCATCAGCGGGTTCTTCCGTGACGCGTTCCCCCACGTCATCGACCTGCTCGACGACGCGGTACGCCTGGTCGCCGGGCTCGACGAGCCCGAAGAGCAGAATTTCGTGCGAGCCCACACCCACGCGGACCTCGCCGCACACGGCGACGAACGCCGGGCGACCACCAGGATCTTCGGCTCCAAGCCGGGTGCGTACGGCGCGGGGCTGCTGCCACTGATGGACTCCGGCAACTGGCGCGACGACGCCGACCTCGCCGAGGTGTACGCGGTGTGGGGCGGGTTCGCCTACGGCCGCGACCTCGACGGCAAGCCCGCTCGCGAAGACATGGAGAACTCGTACAAGCGGATCGTGGTCGCGGCGAAGAACACCGACACCCGCGAGCACGACATCGCCGACTCCGACGACTACTTCCAGTACCACGGCGGGATGATCGCCACCGTTCGCGCGCTCACCGGCACCGCGCCGGCGTCGTACGTCGGCGACAGTACGACCCCGGACGCCGTCCGCACGCGGACACTCGGAGAGGAGACGGCGCGGGTGTTCCGCGCCCGCGTGATCAACCCTCGGTGGATCTCGGCGATGCGCAAGCACGGCTACAAGGGCGCGTTCGAGCTGGCCGCCACGGTCGACTACCTGTTCGGCTTCGACGCCACGGCGGGGGTGGTCGGCGACTGGATGTACGAAAAGCTGACCGAGTCGTACGTGCTGGACGCGGAGAACCAGGAGTTCCTGTCGAAGGCGAATCCGTGGGCGCTGCGCGGGATCATCGAGCGGCTCAACGAGGCCGCCGATCGCGGCCTGTGGGCCGAGCCGGACCCGGAACTGCTGGCGCGGATGCGGGAGGTCTACCTCCGGCTCGAGGGCGATCTGGAGTCCGAATAGTCCCGGAACGTCCCCGAAGTCCCGACGAACGTTTGTCGTACGGGACAAGAACCTTGACTAAATCATTGGTCTAGTCCAATGCTGTGCGCACCTCGCCCCTCACCAGGAGGACAGATGCGTCACAGCAGACTGGCCGCCATCGGGATCGCCGCCACCGTCATCACGGGGGCGGCGGCGACGCTCGCCGCCACCGCACAAGCCCAATCGGACGCCGTGCCCGCGGCCACCACGGCGCTGAGCAGCAACTGGTACGCGTCCGCGCCGTACCTGATGCCCCAGAGCAACAACCCACCCGACCCGGTCACCGTGATGAACGCGACCGGGCAGAAGGCGTTCCAGCTCGCGTTCATCCTGGCGCCCAACGGCGGCGGCTGTACCCCGACCTGGGACGGCACGTCCGCGGTCTCGTCCGACACGGCCGTCGCCGGGGTGATCGGCAGGATCCGCGGGAACGGCGGTGACGTCTCGGTGTCCGTCGGCGGGTACGGCGGCACCAAGCTCGGCCAGACCTGTGGAAACGTCTCGGCGACCGCCGGGGCCTACCAGCAGGTCATCACGAAGTACGGACTCAAGGCGATCGACTTCGACCTCGAGGAACCGGAGTACGAGAACACCGCCGCGATCGCGAACGAGCTCGGCGCGGCGAAGACGTTGCAGGCCGACAACCCCGGGCTGTTCGTTTCGGTGACTATGCCCGGCACCGCCGCCGGCACCGGCTGGTTCGGCACCCAGCTGCTGGACCAGGCGAAGTCGATCGGCTTCACGCCGGACAACTTCTCGATCATGCCGTTCGACGGCGGGTTCACCGGCGGCTCCTCGCAGGTGTCCGCACTGGAGGGCCTGCACGGCCTGCTGATGAGCCACCTGGGCTGGGACAGCGCGACCGCCTACACACACGAGGGCTTCTCCGGGATGAACGGAAAGTCCGACGCGTCCGAGATGTTCTACCCTGCGGACTTCCAGACGGTGTACGACTACGCGACGAGCCATAAGCTCGGCCGCTTCACCTTCTGGTCGGTCAACCGCGACCGGCAATGTTCGGGTACCACCGACAACGGCGTCTGCAGCAACGTACCGCAGAGCGACTGGGAGTTCACGAAGTTCAGCACCCGGTTCGCCGGGGCGACACCGCCCGTGACCAGCCCGCCCACCACCCCGCCGACCTCGACCCCGCCGGGCGGTTCGTGCACCGCCACAGCGTGGACCGCGACCGCTGTCTACACGAACGGCAATGTCGTGTCGTACAACGGGCACAAGTGGACAGCGCAGTGGTGGACCCAGAACGAAACACCGCAGACCGGCGGCTCGGGAGTCTGGAAGGACAGCGGCCCCTGCTGACGTCGCCGTAGTCGCACGGGGACGCCGGACGCTCATCCGGCGTCCCCCGGGGCCGCCCGAAGGAGAGGCGGCCCCGGGTCCGGGCGGTCCTACCCTCACCGGATGCGGACCAGACGTTTCGGCGGACTCACCTCCCTCGCCAGCGCGGCGCTTCTCCTGCTCAGCAGTGTCACGGCCGCCGCGTCGGCGACGGGCGGGAACAACGACGGGCAGTGCGTCCCCAGCGTGGCGCACCCCCACGCGGTCGTGCCGCTGCATGGCCTCGCGGCCAACAAGCACGAGGACATCAACGCGCGACAGGACCGGCTGGCCGCGCGGGGGTACTGCACGTTCAGCCTGACTTATGGCGCGTACCCGGCGTTTCCCGCCATCGGCGGCCTGGCGTCGCTGGACTCGTCCGCCGACCAGATCGCCGCGTTCCTCGGTCACGTCGCGGTGGTCACCGGCGGCAAGATCGATCTCGTCGGCCGCTCCGAGGGCGCGTTCGAAGCGCTCTACGTAGCCAAGTTCCGTCCCGCGGTGACCGGCGACATCGGCCGGATCGCGGCGATCGCCCCGCCGACCCACGACTCGATCCGTCCACTGTGGTCACCCTGGGCAGCGCACTGGGCCACCTGTCGAAGGAACTGCTCGCCACGGCGCTCGGCCTCGTCGGCTGCCAGGCGTGCACCGGGCTCAGCGCCGCGCAGACCAGGCTGTCCACCGGGCCGATCGCGCGGCCGGGCATCGCTTACACGATCACGACGTCCACCACGACGAGATCGCCACCCCGCCCGCAGCCTCCTTCGTGCACGAACCGGGAGTGCGCAACGAGTACGTGCAGGACACCTGCCCGCGGGACCCAGTGGGCCACCTCGGCGAACCTTACGACGCGAACGTCGGGCAACTGGTGGAGAACGCGCTCGACCCCGCAGACGCGACCCCGCCGATCCCCTGCGTGGCCGGGCTGCCGATCTGAGCCGGGATCAGGGCCGGACGCCGGAGAGGTGGGTATTCGCGCGTCGCACACCGGCGGCGAGCGCGGGGATCTCGATCACCCGGCGGCCGGCCTTTTCGAGCAGCTCGGCCCCGATGCAGTCGACGAACTGCTCCGGTTCACGCCAGGCGAACACGATCCGCGGGATGGCCGCGTCCAGGATGAGCTTGGTGCAGGTCCGCCGCCGGGACGACCGGGTGCTGCACGGTTCCAGCGAGCTGTAGATGGTGGCCGTGGCCAGGCGTGGGTCAGCGGGGTCGAGCTTCGCGAGCGCGGCTTCTTCGGCGTGGTTCTTCGGGTCGCCCTCGCCCGAATGCCCGGTGGCCAGGACGACGTCGTCCGCGTCGGTGATGACCGCACCGACCCGAAACGTCGCGCTGGGCGGGCACAGGTCGGCCAGCGCCACGGCCTGGCGCAACCTTCGCACGTCGGCCTCGGACGGTTCCGGTGTCGTGTGGTAGCTGAGCACGACCAGGTCACCGAACTGCCGGGTCCCGGCCACGGTGAGGTTTCGCGGGAAGGAACCGGGGCCGACGAACCGGGGCGCGCGACTGTCACCGACGAACACCGGGGCGATCGCGAGCCGGAGCTCGTCCACGAGCCCCTCGCCGAGGAACCAGGTGTGGATCCGCCCGCCGCCCTCGACCATGAGCCGCCCGATCCCCCGCTCGGCCAGATCACGGAGGACCTCGCGCAGGTCCACCGGCGATCCGGCCTCGACGACGGTGGCCACCGCACGCACCCCGTCCGGCACGACGACACCTGCCGGGACGTAAACGAGCTTCTCGCTCTCGCCCGTGGTGAAGAAGCGGGAGTCCGGGTCGAGCTCGCCGGTGGCCGTGATCGTCACCTTGACCGGCTGCTCGGGCTTGCCCGCTTCGACGCGAGCCCGCCGGAGCTCGGGGGACCGCACGAGCAACCGGGGGTTGTCGGCCCGGATCGTGTTCGCCCCGACCAGGATCGCGTCGGATCCGGCGCGGATCCGGTCGACCTCGGCGAAGTCCTCCTCGGTGGACAACACGAGCCGCTCACCGGTCGTGTCGTCGAGATAGCCGTCGAGCGAGGTCGCGGCCGACAGGAGGACATGGGGGCGGGTGATCACGTCGCCCAGTATGCCCGCGAGCCACCTTCACCGGCGAAGACAGGCACCTCAACGCGGTCACCCTCCCTGCACGGGCAGTCGAGCTGATACCCGAAGACACCAGGGCGCGAAAGGTCCGGAGCCACCAGCTGCGCGAGGACACGTCGCTCGTGTTCGAGCGGCTCGCTCTGCCCGAGGGCGGTTGGTCGCCGCTAGCGGGTTCGGCAACCAGGACTCGACGGTCTCGCCCGCTGATGCGCTGGGCGGGCTCGAGAAACGCGCGACAGGATCGTCCGTGCCGAGCTCTGCCTGTCAACCGGCACGGCCCTCCCGGCAGGCTTCGACTCTTGGAGAGCACCGGCGCTCGCGCCGGTGCTGTCAGTCCCGGCCAGTGCCGCCAGCTCGCCCCTGGCGACATGACCACCACGCATGAATCAGCCCCGGAGCGGGATACGCCACCATCGTGGAGAGCACGCCGCCCGTGCCCCAGCGCGAGTCAGTGCCGTGAAGGCCACCTTCACAGCCTCAGGCGCTGTGAAGGTGGCCTTGAATACACACCGCTGGCCGCGGCGTTCTGCCGCGAGGAGTTCACGGTCACCGACATCCGCAAGGTGTACGAACAGGTCTGGGGGGTGCGGCTGGATCCGCGCAACTTCCACCGCAAGGTCACCGGGGTGACCGACCTGCTGGAGCCGACCGGGCACACGAGCGGCGGCGACGGCGGCCGCCCCGCGCAGGTCTACCGGCGGGGCCGCGCGACGCAGCTGCACCCGCCGATGTTGCGGCCCGCCTCGTGACACGCGGCCCGGCGGCGATGCGAGCGGCTTCGGGCACAGGGTGACCAACGGCGTGAGGCCGGGCCTCGACGAGATCGAAGCCATGTTCGCCGGACGGATCACCCGCGACGGGGCCGACCGGCGGGCCGGATAGTGTGCGACCCACGAAGAATGACAGGGTCAATCTTTATAGCATGATTGTGCTATAAAGATTGACCCGCGAAGAGGACGCTGCCCGCTCAAGCGTCGAAGTCGACCGTGACCGCGTCCGAGACCGGCATCGACTGACAGGTCAGCACGAAACCGGCCTCCACTTCGGACTTCTCCAGGGCGAAGTTGCGCCGCATGTCGACCTCGCCGCCGCACACCTTGGCGCGGCAGGTGCCGCAGACACCGCCCTTGCACGCGAACGGCAGGTCCGGGCGGAACCGCTGGGCGCCGTCGAGCACGGACAGCGAGCGGGACAGGGTCATCGTGGTCGACCGGCCGTCGAGCACCAGGGTGACCTCGCTCGACGCGCCGACCACACCCGGCTCCTCGTGCCGCACAGGTTCGGGCGGCAAGTCATCGACGTAGAAGAGCTCCTGGTGCACGCGCTCATCAGGTACGCCCAAGCCCGCGAGTACCTCCTGCGCGCCGGTCACCATGCCGAACGGCCCGCACAGCCACCAGTGCGCGACCTCGGGCACGGGCAGCAGCACAGAAAAGAGCTTCTCGAGCTTTTCGGCGTCAAGACGGCCGGTGAACAGTTCGGCCTCGCGCGGCTCCCGCGAAAGGACGTGCACGAGTTCCAGCCGCGCCGGGTAGCGGTCCTTGAGGTCCGCCAGGTCGTCGGCGAACATGACCGTGCCGGTCCGCCGATTTCCGTACAACACGGTGACCGAGACTTCGGGGTTCTTCAGCAGCGACGCGGCGATGGACAGCACCGGTGTGATCCCGGACCCCGCGGCGACCAGCACGTGGTGCCCGCCTGCGGCCAGGTCGGGCGTGAAATTCCCGGTCGGCGCGGCGACGTCCACGAGATCGCCCGGCCGGACGTCGTTCACCAGCCAGGACGAAAAAAGCCCGCCCGGCACCTCGCGCACGCCGACCCTGGGCAGCTCGCCCACCGCCGCGCAGATCGAGTAGGACCGCCGCTCGTCGCGGCCGTCCACCAGGCGGCGCAGCGTCAGCGACTGCCCCGGCAGGAAGGCGTAGAGCTCGACGAGCTCCGGAGGCACGTCGAAGGTCACCGCGACCGAGTCGTCGGTGAGGCGCTGGACGCCGGCGACGGCAAGGGAGTGAAATCCGGTCCGCCGCGAAGTAGCCGTGGTCACTCAGATCTCCTTGACGTGTTCGAACGGTTCCAAGCACGCGCGGCACCTGCGCAGGGCCTTGCACGCCGTCGCGCTGAACCGGGACAGCTCTTCGGTGTCGGCGGAATCGCACCGGGGGCACCGGACCGCCGAAACCGGCGCGCTCAGCGTCAGCGGGACGGGACCGGTGTGGCGCGGGGCGGCAGCCGGCGGGGCGATCCCGGCTTCGGCCAGTTTGCGGCGACCGTCCTGGCTGATCCAGTCGGTCGACCAGGCAGGCTGCAGCACCGTGCGCACCTCGACCTCGCGGAACCCCGCGCCGAGCAGCGCGTGTTCGAGGTCGTCACGCATCGTGCCCATCGCCGGGCAGCCGGTGTACGTCGGCGTGATCGACACGATCACCCGGCCGTCCACTTCGGACACCTCGCGCAGCACGCCGAGGTCGGCGAGCGTGATCATCGGCAGCTCGGGATCGGTCACCGAACCGGCGACGGCCACCGCGCTCACCATTTCGCGTCCGGATGTGCGCGGGCGACGCTCTGCAGCTCGTCCAGCAGCGGGGACAGCTCTTCGGTGTGAAGGCCGTCGCGGCCGAGAACCGCGGCCTCGCCCTCAGAGGACGGACGGGTCAGAGTCGCCGCGGAGAGCACCTGCTCCAGCACGCTGTCGAACTCGTCCCGCACCAGTGCCGGATCGACGCCGGCAAGCGTTTCGACCTGGTGTGTCGCGAAAAGCTCCCCGATGAGCGGCCAGGTCGCGTCGAGTCCCCCCTGCATGCGCCCGTGCGAGAGCTCGGTGCCGTCGCCCAGGCGGACGGCCCACTGGGCGGCGTAGTCACGGTGGTAGGCGAGCTCCTTGACGCCCTTCGCCGCGATCGCCGCGAGCACCGGGTCCGCCGAAGACACGAGCCGCTGCATCACGGCCAGCCGCCAGGTCGAGAACACCAGCAGCCGCGCGATCAGGTGCCCGAAATGACCGCCGCCGGCCTCGGCCAGCCGGACGTTGCGGAACTCCGGGGTGCCGCGGAAGTACGCGAGCGCGTCCTCGTCACGACCGGTCCCGTCGGCCTTGCCCGCCCGGGCGAGCAGGAAACGCGCCTGCCCCAGCAGGTCGAGGCCGATGTTGGCGATCGCCACCTCGTCCTCGAGCTCCGGAGCGGACGTGCACCACTCCTGCAGCCGGTGCGACATGATCAGCGCGTCGTCACCCAGCATCAGGCAGTACGCGGCGAGCGCCCGGGCGTCGAGTCCGGCGGGGACTGTCGTGTCCACTCCGGACAGTGGGTCGTCGAAGCCGGTGCCGAAGGCCCAATGTGATTCGTCGTCAGCGCTCTCACCGAGCGCCTCGTAGGCGTTGTCGAAAGACACAGGAGCTCATCCCTACATATGGGGAACGTTGTCGGGGATGTCGTAGAAGGTCGGGTGCCGGTACACCTTGTCGCCGCTGGGCGCGAAGAACGGGTCCTTCTCGTCCGGGCTCGACGCGGTGATGTCGGCGGCCTTCACGACCCAGATGCTCACACCCTCGTTACGGCGGGTGTAGACGTCGCGGGCGTGGTGCAGCGCCATCTCGTCGTCGGCCGCGTGCAGCGAACCGACGTGGACGTGGTTCAGCCCGCGCTTGCCCCGGACGAACACCTCGTACAACGGCCAGTCGTGCTTCATGAGACTTTCCTCTTCTCCGCGTGCGCCGTCGCGGCTTCCCGCACCCACGCGCCGTCTTCCTGTGCCTTGCGACGGCGCTCGATCCGCTCCGCGTTGCAAGGCCCGTCGCCGCTGATCACGCGCTTGAGCTCGGACCAGTCGATGGGGCCGTAGTCGTAGCTGCCGCGCTCTTCGTTCCACTTCAGGTCCGGGTCCGGGAACGTGACACCCAGTGCCTCGGCCTGCGGAACCGACATGTCGACGTAGCGCTGCCGCAGCTCGTCGTTGGTGTGGCGCTTGATCTTCCAGGCCATCGACTGCGCGGTGTTCGGCGAATCGCCGTCGGGCGGGCCGAACATCATCAGCGACGGCCACCACCAGCGGTTCACCGACTCCTGCACCATGTCCCGCTGGGCCTGGGTGCCGCGCATCATCGTCATCAGCAGTTCGTAGCCCTGCCGCTGGTGGAAGGACTCCTCCTTGCAGATCCGGATCATGCCTCGCGCGTAAGGACCGTAGGAACTACGGCACAATGGGACCTGGTTGCAGATCGCCGCGCCGTCCACCAGCCAGCCGATCACGCCGACGTCGGCGAAGGTCGGTGTCGGGTAGTTGAAGATCGACGAGTACTTCTGGCGGCCGCTGATCAGCTTGTCCGTCAGGTCGGCACGATCCGCGCCCAGCGTCGTCGACGCCGAGTACAGGTACAGCCCATGACCGGCCTCGTCCTGGACCTTCGCGAGCAGGATCGCCTTGCGCCGCAGCGACGGCGCCTTGGTGATCCACTTACCCTCAGGCTGCATGCCGATGATCTCGGAGTGCGCGTGCTGCGCGATCTGCCGGATCATCGTCTTGCGGTAGCCCTCGGGCATCCAGTCGCGCGGCTCGATCCGCTGGTCACGCTCGAGGGTGTGCTCGAAATGCTTTTCGAGGTCGACCTCGGTGGTGGTCATGACTTCTCCTTCGCCACGAGCGTCAGCACGTCGTACTTGGCCACCGACTCGCCGTCGGCGTTGGTGACGTCGGCGTCCCAGCGGACCTCGCCGTACTCGGCGGTGTCGCGCGGGGTGATCTGCTTGGCGGTCAGGGTCACGGTCAGCTCGTCGCCCGGCTTGACCGGGGTCAGGAACCGCAGGTTCTCCAGGCCGTAGTTCGCCAGCACCGGGCCGGGCTCCGGCGAGACGAACAAGCCGGCCGCGAACGACAGCACGAGGTAGCCGTGCGCGACGATGCCGCCGAACAGCTCGTTCTGCTTGGCGGCTTCCTCGTTGGTGTGGGCGTAGAAGGTGTCGCCGGTGAACTCGGCGAAGTGGTCGATGTCCGCCAGCGTGACCGCGCGGGGACCGGCGACGACCGCGTCGCCGATCTTGAGCTCGGCCAGCGACTTGCGGAACGGGTGGACGTCGCCGAAGGTCCGGTCGGCGCCCGCGACCCACTGGCCGGTGACCGCGGTGAGCACCTTGGGGCTGCCCTGGACCGCGGTGCGCTGCAGATGGTGCATCACGCCGCGGATCCCGCCCATCTCCTCACCGCCACCGGCGCGACCGGGACCGCCGTGCACCAGCTGCGGCATCGGCGAGCCGTGGCCCGTCGACTCCTTGGCGTCGTCCGCGTCGAGCACCAGCAGGCGGCCGTGCCACGGCGCGACCCCGAGGACGACGTCGCGAGCGAACTCAGGGTCGCCGGTGACGATCGACCCGGCGAGGCTGCCCTCGCCGCGGGCGGCGTAGGCGATGACCTGCTCGGTCGAGGTGTACGGCATGAGCGTCGACACCGGTCCGAACGCCTCGACCTCGTGCGGCTCGGCGCGCTCGGGGTCGGCCTTGAGCAGCACCGGGGACATGAACGCGCCGCGCTCGGCGTCGGCGTCCACGACCTCCACCTGCTCGGGGTCACCGAAAACGACGGAACCGGCGTCGAGCAGGGCCTTCAGCGAGCGGCGGACCTCTTCACGCTGCTCGAGGCTCGCCAGCGCGCCCATCCGGACGCCCTCGGTCGTCGGGTTCCCGACGGTCACCTTCGCGAGCCGCGCGCTCGCGGCCTGGGCGACGTCGTCGAGCAGCTCCGCGGGGACGAACGCGCGCCGGATGGCGGTGCATTTCTGCCCGGCCTTGACCGTCATCTCGCTGGTCAGCTGCTTGACGAACAGGTCGAACTCGACCGTGCCCGGCTTGGCGTCCGGACCGAGGATCGAGCAGTTCAGCGAGTCGGCTTCGGCGTTGAAGCGGACGGCGTTGCGGATGACGACCGGGTGCGCACGCAGCTTCGCCGCCGTCGACGCGGAGCCGGTGAACGACACGAGGTCCTGGCCGGTGACGTGGTCGAGGAGGTCGCCGACGCTGCCCGCGACGAACTGCAGCGAGCCCTCGGGCAGGATGCCGGACTCGATGATCAGCTCGACCAGCCGCGCGGTCAGGTACGCGGTCTGGCTGGCGGGCTTGACCAGGCTCGGGACCCCGGCGAGGAACGCGGGCGCGAACTTCTCCAGCGGACCCCAGACCGGGAAGTTGAAGGCGTTGATCTGGACCGCGACGCCGCGCAACGGGGTGGCGATGTGCTGACCGACGAAGGTGCCGCCCTTGCTCAGCGGCTCGACAGCGCCGTCGACGTAGACCGTCGAGTTCGGCAGCTCGCGCTTGCCTTTGCTGGCGTAGGTAAATAGCACACCTATGCCACCATCGATGTCGAACTTGGAATCGCCCAGCGTGGCACCGGTGCGCGCGGACAGCGCGTACAGCTCGTCGCGGTGCTCACGCAGGTGCGAGGCGAGCGCCTTGAGCAGCGCCGCGCGCTGGTGAAAGGTCAGCTCACGCAGTGCCGGGCCGCCGACGCGGCGCCCGTGGTCCAGCGCGGCGGCCATGTCGACCCCGGCCGACGAGACGCGGGCGACCTCTTCACCCGTCGTGGCGTCGTGCAGCGGGACGCCGTCACCGGTCGCCGTGTGCCATCCGCCGGAGACGTAGCTGCGCAGCAAAGCCATGGGGCCGACCTCTCGAGTCCACTGAAGTGAGTCCACTGAATTACCAACCGTACGTTCAGTAATTCACTGTAGCCGTTGTCCCGCTCGTTGCAAAGGGCCCGGCCACCTTGACATCACCACCGGTGTCTGCCTTTACTGACGACACACTTAACGACCGTCCGTTCGGTCAGTCACAACGAGGTGGTGAGAGGTCATGACGGACAACGCCGCCCACGCCATGTTCGAGGTGGACGAGGCATCGCGCGCGCTGGGCATCACACTGGCCCAGGCCGCCGACGGCCACGCCGTGGCCAGCATGCGCGTCACCGCCACCATGGTGAACGGGCACGACATCGCCCACGGCGGGTACGTGTTCCTGCTCGCCGACACCGCGTTCGCCTGCGCCTGCAACAGCCACGGCCCGGTGACCGTGGCCGCCGGCGCGGAGATCTCCTTCGTCGCGGCAGGCAAGCTGGGTGACGTCCTCATCGCCACCGCCACTGAGCGCACCCGCTACGGCCGCAACGGCATCTACGACGTCACCGTGCACCGGGAGACCCCCGACGGCGCGGAGATCGTCGCCGAGTTCCGCGGCCGCAGCCGCATCATCGGCCCGCAGAAGGACCAGCAGTGAACCAAGACCCGAGCCCCGACGAACTCCGCGCCCTCCAGCTGGACAGGCTGCGGTGGACGCTGCGCCACGCCTACGCCCAGGTGCCCTTCTACCGGGCGAAATTCGACGCCGCCGGCGTCCACCCGGACGACTGCCGCACGCTCGAAGACCTCGCGAAGTTCCCGTTCACGACGAAGCAGGACCTGCGGGACAACTACCCGTTCGGCATGTTCGCCGTCCCCCAGGAGCAGGTCCGCCGCATTCACGCCTCCAGCGGCACGACCGGCAAGCCGACCGTCGTCGGCTACACCGAGCGCGACATCGACACCTGGGCGACCGTGATGGCCCGCTCGATCCACGCCGCGGGCGGCCGGCCCGGCCACAAGGTCCACGTCGCCTACGGCTACGGCCTGTTCACCGGCGGGCTCGGCGCGCACTACGGCGTCGAGAAGCTGGGCTGCACGGTGATCCCCGCGTCCGGCGGGATGACCGCACGTCAGGTGCAGATCATCACCGACTTCGCGCCCGAGGTCATCATGGTCACCCCGTCGTACATGCTGACGCTGCTCGACGAGTTCGAGCGCCAGGGCGTCGACCCGCGCAAGAGCTCGCTCAAGGTCGGCATCTTCGGCGCCGAGCCGTGGACGGAGCAGATGCGCACCGAGATCGAGCAGCGCCTCGACATCGACGCCGTCGACATCTACGGGCTGTCCGAGGTGATGGGCCCGGGGGTGGCGCAGGAGTGCGCGGAGACCAAGGACGGGCTCCACATCTGGGAGGACCATTTCTTCCCGGAGGTGATCGACCCGTTCACCGAGCAGGTCCTGCCCGGCAGCGAAAGCGGCGAAATGCTGTTCACCTCGCTGACCAAGGAGGCGCTGCCGATCATCCGGTACCGCACCCGCGACCTGACCCGGCTGCTGCCGGGCACCGCGCGCCCGTCGTTCCGCCGGATGGAGAAGGTCACCGGCCGCACCGACGACATGATCATCCTGCGCGGGGTCAACGTGTTCCCGACCCAGATCGAAGAGGTCGTGCTGCGCGTCGGCGGGCTCAGCCCGCACTTCCAGCTGATCCGCTCCACGCGCGGCCGGATGGACCACCTCACCGTGCACGTCGAGGCCAGGCCGGGCACGCCCGCCGAGCGCCGGGTCGCCGCCGCCCGCGAGCTGGTGTCCGGGATCAAGGACGGTGTCGGCGTCACCGTGGAGGTCACCGTCGCCGACCCGGACACCTTGGAGCGCTCGGCGGGAAAGATGCGCCGCGTGCTCGACCAGCGGGACCCCACGTGAACGCGGACGCCGCGCCGGCCCGGCGCGGCAGGCCAGGCTACGACCTCGAATCGCTGCTGCAGGTCGCGGTCAGGCTGTTCAACGAACGCGGCTACGACGGCACGAGCATGGAGGACCTCTCCCGCAAGCTGGGGATCACGAAATCCGCCATCTACCACCATGTCCCGAGCAAGGAAGAGCTGCTGCGCCTCGCCGTCGACAGGGCGTTGAACGGACTTTTCGCGGCACTGGACGAAGCGGGCGCCGTCGACGGCCGCGCGATCGACCAGCTGGAGCACCTCGTCCGGGGCAGCGTGCTGGTGCTGGTCGAGCAGCTGCCGTTCGTCACCCTGCTGCTGCGTGTGCGCGGCAACACCAAGGTCGAACGCGCCGCGCTCACCCGTCGCCGCGAATTCGACCGGCTGGTGACCGAGCTGGTCAAACAGGCCGAGGCCGACGGGGACGTCCGGCCGGACATCGATCCCGCGGTGACCGGGCGCCTGCTCTACGGCATGGTGAATTCGCTGATCGAGTGGTACCGGCCGCGCCGGGGCTCGAGCGGCACGGACATCGCCGACGCCGTCTGCAAGATCGCCTTCGACGGGCTGCGCGCGCCACGACTGTGAAGGCACGGCAGTGAACGGACCTACTCCCCCGCGGCCTGAGGCGGTCGCCGGGACTGCCACAGCAAGGCGTCGCGCAGCTGCTCGATGAGCTGTTCGTCGTCGGCCTCCGAGGGGTCGACGCCGAGCGGCACCCAGCGTTCGCCGACCTTGGTCCCGCGCTCGAAACTGGTGATCAGGATACCGGCGTAGGAGACGCTGGCGAGCTCGTCCTCCACGAGGGCGGACTCGGAAAAGCACACCTCCCGGTGCTGGAGGCGGACACTCACCCACCGACCGGCCCGGCGGGCCGGATCGCCCTCTGCACTGCTCATGTGTCCTACCCCAAGGCGCCGGTCTCTGTTGTCTCGTCGCGGTGGACGGCCCGGAAGTTACCGGGGAGTCGTTCCGGTTCGATAACGGGGGACCAGGGCGACCGGCATTCCTGACGTGATGTCAATAGCGTGTTGACAGCTCGTCCACGAGTTGTGACGCTGGGACCATGAGCAGCGGGTCCCGCACGAAGCGGCGCAGGCTGGAACCCGAGGAAAGACGCGCGGAGATCCTGGCCGCGGCCCGGCGGCTGTTCGGCGACGGCAGCTACGCCTCAGTGTCCACTTCGGACATCGCGAAGGCGGCGGGCGTGGCGCGGCCGCTGATCAACCACTACTTCGGTGACAAGAGGGAGCTCTATCTCGAGGTCGTGCGGCAGATGGTGATCGTGCCCGCGCCGGTCGTGGAGAACCTGCCCGACACCACCATGGAACACCGGCTCACGATCGGCGTCGGGCACTGGCTCGATGTGGTGGAACGCAACCGGCGGGCTTGGCTGACCGCGATCGGCCACGAGGCGGTCGGGCGCGACCCCGAGGTCGACCGGATCCTGCGCGAGGCAGACGAGGTCGCCGCCGACCGGGTGCTGGAGGCCGCGCTGATGACCGGCGTCACCGAAGGCCGCGAACAGCTGCGCGCGATGATCCGGTCGTACGGCGGAATGCTGCGGGCGGCGTCGCGCGAATGGCTGGTCCGCGGCTCTCTCGACCGGGAGGAATTGCGAATCTTTCTCACCGGTTCGATTCTGCATCTGCTGAAAGTCACCTACCCGGAGCTGCTCGCCGGTAAGCTGGCCGCGGGCGACGGGGACAGCCGCCCGCCGGTCTGAGGCTCAGCGACCGGGCCTCGCCCGCGACGACGATCTGCGCGCGTAGGCGGCCGGGGTCATGCCCTTCCAGCGTTTGAACGCGTAGATGAAGCTCGACGCCTCCGCGTACCCGAGGCGCAGCGCGACGTCTTCGACCGAAAGCGCGCCGGTGTCGAGCATCTCCTCGGCCAGCGCTTGGCGGACCTCGTCGACGAGCCCGCGGTAGCCGGTCCCGGCTTCGGCCAGCCGGCGGCGCAGCGTGCGGGGGCTGAGGCTGAGCTGGCGGGCGATCTCGTCCATCCCCGCGTCGACCCCGCCGAACCGCACGAGCCGCTCGCGCACGAGGTGCGAGATGCCCGTTCGCTCCCGTTTGCGCGCCACCAGCGTGTGGCACTGGGCGGCGCAGATGGCGACGGTCTGCTCGTTGGCCTGTGGCAGCGGCTGCTCCAGGTACGCCGGGTCGAGACCGGCCGCGTGCGCGGGCGCGCCGAACACCGGGAGCCTGCCGAAGGCGTCCACATAGGACTTTGTCGCGGCGGGCGCTTCGTGGGCGAACTCCAGCGAACTCAGGCAGATGGACGGCAGCAGGTCCCGCATCACCGTGTAGATCGCGCCGAGGTCACGCAGCACGAGGAACCGCGCGACGTCGCCGGGGACCCGCGCGTCGTCCATCCGCAGCACGATCCGCGGCCCGTCGACGACCACGTGCGGGATACAGAAGGTGAAACTGAGGTCCAGGTACCGCAGGGCGAACAACATCGCGTCGCGCAGGGTCGGGCTGCTGATGCAGGCGAACCCGAAGATGCCGAACGTGCTGACGTGGTAGCGCTTGCCCAGTGCCAGCGCGAGTTCGTCCCCGTCCTCGCCCCCTGCACAGAGTGCGGCGACCAGCGCGCGGATCACGGCCAGTTCCTGGCGCGCGTCGACCTGCAGTGCCGGGTCGCGCAGTGCGGCCGGTTCGAGCGAGGTCCCCGCGAGCAGCCGCGCGGCCGGGAGACCGCGTTCCGCGGCGAACTGGCTGATCAGCTGGATGCTCGCCGTGGAGCGGGGGAAGTCCCAGTCACGGATCGCGGGCACGGCGAGCTCGGCCATGGCCGGAATTATGGATCAGACTCGACCCGGTGGCTACTGTGAGCCGGTGCCCGCGCCCCTGCTGAGCCTCCGAGCGCTCAATCGAGCGACCCTGGACCGCCAACTCCTCCTGCGCAGGGCGAACCTGACGGCGCTGGAGGCGATCAAGCACCTCGCCGGACTCCAAGCCCAGGCACCGTTCCCGCCGTACTACGCGCTGCACGCACGGCTGGACGGCTTCCGGCAGGACGACCTGGCCCGGCTGCTGCTCGGCCGCGAGGTGGTGCGGATCGTGCTGATGCGCGGCACCGTCCACCTGGTCACCGCGGCCGACGCGCTGGCGTGGCGGCCGCTGGTGCAAGTGCTCATGGACCGGGACCTGGCCACCAACGCCCAGCACTCGCGGGAGATCGCCGGGCTCGACCACACCGAGGTCGCCCAAGCCGCCCGGGACCTGCTGGCAGGGCGTCCGCACACCGGCGCCGGGCTCGGCGAGGAGCTCGGACGGCGCTGGCCGGACCGGGCGGCGAACTCGCTCACGCACGTCGCCAGGGGCCTGCTGCCCCTTGTGCAGATCCCGCCGCGCGGGGTCTGGGGCAGGTCCGGTCAGGCGACGTACGTGACCGCCGAAGACTGGCTCGACGCGCCGCTGGACCCCCGGCCGTCCCCCGGGAACCTGATGCGCCGATACCTCGCCGCGTTCGGCCCGGCGACTGTACGGGATGCGCAGGCCTGGTCCGGTCTCACGCGGCTCGGCGAGGTCGCCGAGCGGCTGCGTCCCGAGCTGCGGACGTTTCGTGACGAGAGCGGGCGTGAGCTGTTCGACCTGCCCGGCGCGCCCCGTCCGGGCGCCGACACCCCGGCGCCACCGCGGCTGCTGGGCCCGTTCGACCAGACGCTGCTGTCCTACGCGGACCGCACCCGGGTCATCTCAGACGACCACCGCAAGCGCGTGATCACCCAGAACGGGCTGGTCAAGGGCACGGTCCTGCTCGACGGGTATGTGCGGGGAAGCTGGGAATCGCAGGTCCGCCGAAAAGTGGCGACGCTGCGGGTCACCCCGTTCGAGCGGTTCACGAAACGCGACATGGCGTCAGTGGAGAGCGCGGGGCGGCGGCTGCTGCGCTGGGCGGAAGCCGACGCCGAAGTCCGCGAGGTCCGTTTCCTGCCCTGACAGCCTCCGCAAGGGCAGCTGGTGGCCGAAAATGTCGATTCGCTGACCGTTCGTGTCCTTCCGGCCGGGACGGGCGGTGGGTAGCTTCCTGCAGATGGGTACTACGCCACCGGGGACGGGCCCGTCCGTCCTGATCGTCGGCACCGGGTTCGGCGGGATCGGCACCGCGATCGAGCTCCAGCGCGCGGGCTTCACCGAGTTCACGCTGCTCGAGCGCGCGCACGAGGTCGGCGGGGTGTGGCGCGAAAACACCTATCCGGGTGCGGGCTGCGACATCCCTTCGCCGCTCTACTCCTTCTCGTTCGAGCCGAATCCCGACTGGCCGAAGCGGTACTCGCTGCAGCCCGACATCCACGCCTACCTCAAGCGCGTCGCCGCGAAGTACGGCCTCGGGCCGCACATCCGCTTCGGTACCGAGGTCACCAGCGCGACGTTCGACTCCCGCCGGGGGCTGTGGACGGTCGAAACCAGCACCGGCGAGACGTACGAGGCGAACGTGTTCGTCCCGGCCGTCGGGCAGCTCTCACGCCCGGTGTTGCCGGACATCCCGGGCCGCGAGACCTTCGCCGGGCCCAGTTTTCACTCGGCCGAGTGGGACCACGACGTCGACCTGCGCGGCAAGCGGGTCGCGGTGATCGGCACCGGCGCGAGCGCGATCCAGTTCGTCCCCGAGATCCGGCGCGAGGCGGGGCGGGTGACGCTGTTCCAGCGCACCGCGCCGTACATCATGAACAAGAAGGACACCCGCTATCGGCGCTGGCAGCAGCGGCTGTTCCGCAGGCTCCCGGCGACGCAGCTGCTCGGCAGGCTGCGGATCTTCCTGCTGGCCGAGTACGCCACCTACGGGATGACCAAACACCAGTTCCTGACGAAGGTCTTCGAGCTGCGCACCGGGCAGCTGCGCCGCCGGCACCTCAAGGACCCGGCGCTGCGGGCGAAGCTGAAGCCGGACTATCCGCTGGGCTGCAAGCGGATCCTGTTCACCAACGACTACCTGCCCGCGCTCGCGCAGCCGAACGTCGAGGTCGAGACCGGGCGGATCACCGCGATCACCCCGCGCGGCGTGCGCACCGAGGACGGCACCGAGCACCAGGCCGACATCGTCGTCTACGGCACCGGTTTCGCCGCGACGGAGTTCCTCGGCAAGCTCGAGGTGCACGGACTCGACGGCCGGTCGCTGTCCGACGCCTGGGCGCGCGGCGCGCGGGCGTACCTCGGCATGACCGTGCCGGGGTTCCCCAACCTGTTCTGCGTGTACGGACCGAACACCAACCTCGGCGCGGGCTCCATCGTGTACATGATCGAGCGGCAGGCCCGCTACATCCGCCAGGCCGTGGAGCAGCTCACCCGGCCCGATGTGTCCTATGTGGATGTCCGACCGGAGGTCGAGGAACGCTACGACGCCGAGGTGCAGCGGCGGCTGGCGAAGAGCGTGTGGACGACCTGCGCGAGCTGGTACCGCCAGGACGACGGGCGCGTGTCGACGAACTGGCCGGGCCTGGTCAGTGAGTACGACCGCCGGACCAGGACGTTGGACCTGACCGAGTACCGGACGGTGGGCGCATGAGCTTTGACTACGACGTGCTGGTGATCGGCTCCGGCTTCGGCGGCAGCGTCGCGGCGTTGCGCCTGACCGAGAAGGGGTACCGCGTCGGCGTGCTGGAAACGGGCCGCCGGTTCGCCGACGACGAGTTCGCGAAGACGTCGTGGCGGCTGCGGAAGTACCTGTGGGCGCCGAAACTGGGCTGCTACGGCATCCAGCGGCTGACCCTGCTGAACAACACCTTCGTGATGAGCGGTTCCGGTGTCGGCGGCGGCTCGCTCGTGTACGCGAACACGCTGTACGAGCCGCCGGACGCGTTCTACACCGATTCGCAGTGGGCGCACATCACCGACTGGAAGGAGGAGCTCGCGCCGTACTATGACCAGGCCAAGCGGATGCTCGGCGTGGTCGAGAACCCGCTGACCACGCCAGCGGACCGGGTGTTGCGCGAGGTCGCCGAGGACATGGGCGTCGGGCACACCTACCGCCGCACCCCGGTCGGCGTCTACTTCGGCGGCGGCGGCGCGAAACGCGGCGAGGACCCGTTCTTCGGCGGCGCCGGCCCGGCCCGCACCCCCTGCACCCACTGCGGCGAGTGCATGACCGGCTGCCGTGTGGGCGCGAAGAACACCATGGTGAAGAACTACCTCTACCTGGCGGAGCAGGCAGGCGCGCGAGTCCACCCCCTGACCACCGCGGTCTCGGTGCGGCCGAAGTCCGGCGGCTACGCCGTGGACACGGTGCGAACGGGCCGCTGGGTGCGCAAGGCCCGCCGGACGTTCACCGCCGAACAGGTCGTGTTCGCCGCCGCGTCACTGGGCACCCAACGGCTCCTCCACCGGCTCAAGGACTCGGGCGCCCTGCCGAACATATCGCCGCGACTCGGCATGCTGGCGCGAACGAACTCCGAAGCGGTACTGGCTGCCCGATCGCTCCGGACGGACACGGACTTCACTCGCGGCGTGGCGATCACGTCGTCGATCCACCCTGACGCGGTCACGCACGTCGAGCCGGTCCGCTACGGCAAGGGCAGCAATTTCATGGGCTTGCTCACCACAGTCCTGGTCGACGCCGAACCCGGCAAACGTCGCTGGGCGCTCGGCCTGCGAGAGCTGCGGCGTCAGTGGCGGAACCTCCCGAAGTTGCACAATCCGCGACACTGGTCAGAGCGCATGATCGGACTTCTGGTGATGCAAACGCTCGACAATTCGGTGACGACCTACACAAAGCGCGGCCCCTTCGGCCGCCGAATGACCACAAAGCAAGGCGACGGCGCCCCTAACCCGGACTGGATCCCGGCGGGCCACGAGGTCACCCGCCGGGTAGCGGACAAGATCGGCGGCCTCCCCCAAGGCGCCTGGACGGATCTGGCGAACATCCCGGTAACCGGCCATTTCATCGGCGGCTGCGCAATAGGCACCACCCCGGCAACGGGCGTAATCGACCCTTACCAGCGCCTCCACGGTCACCCGGGACTCCACGTGTCGGACGGCTCGGCGATCTCGGCGAACCTGGGCGTCAACCCATCCCTCACCATAACGGCCCAGTCCGAGCGAGCAATGGCCCTCTGGCCCAACAAAGGCGACCCCGACCCCCGCCCCCAACCAGGCATCACCTACCAGCGCATAACCCCCACACCCCCAAGAACCCCAGCAGTCCCCCAAACCGCCCCCGCAGCCCTAAAACTCCCCCTAACCCCAAAAACCTAAAAAACCCCTAAAAAGAAAAAAACCAAAACACCACCCCGCCCCACCCAAAACCAGCACCCAAACTTAAGGGCAAGCGGAACCACCAAGACCCAGCCAAACCAGTCACCGGTTCACCCAGACCCGCCCCCGACACACACCACAAAAACCAACCACCGCTGTAGTCCGGAACCACAGCGTCTCCGCGAGCCCTGCGAGCGGAGACTTCACCGCCGCGCGCCCTCTTTCGCGGCCGCCAGGCCGCCCCAACTCGCGACGGCAGGTCGCCCCCCTACAAACAAAAGCCGCACTTACGCTGGAAGTCAGGGGCGACCTGGCGGCGCGAGTTTGTGAGCGCGCTGGCCAAAAAACACAGCAGCGACCTAGCGGCGCGAGCTACCCCTGCAGAGCCCCCACAAAAGCCCGAATGGCCGCACTCTCCCCGTCGGTGCGCCAGACGGCGGCCACGACCATGGGCGGCAGATCAACAACGGGCACAACGGTCAGCCCGGGGAACGGGTACCGCTCCAGCAGCGAAACCACGGTGATGTGCAGTCCGTATCCGCGAAGCACCAGCGAAAGCATGTCCTCGGCGCTGATCCGGGTCCGCCCGATCAGGTCGGTGACCGTCTCTCCAGTCCGCCGAATCGGCCTGCCGGACGGGGTCACGGGCGGGACCCAGAGGTCCCGCGCGACGGGATGCAACGCCTCTCCGGGGTCGATCAGCTCGAAGTCGGCCAGGTCCTCGAGGACAACAGACGACCGGCGGGCGAGCGGATGGCCGTCCGGCACCAGCACGCCGCGAGGTTGGTGGGCGATCACCGGCCCGACGCTCCGCCCGGGGAGCCGCAGTGACCGGGTGTCGCCGCCGGGCGACCAGTGGAGTACGACGTCGGGATCGCCCTCGGCCATCAGGTCGCCGCTGTTCCATTGGTGCCCGATCCGGGTGGGCGTCAGGGTGACCCGGCACTGCGGATGCAGCTTCTCGAATCTCGCGGTCAGCCTCGCGACGACGTCGCCACCGATGCTGGCGACGTAGCCGACCTGCAGCCGTCCGGTGATCCCCAGGCGAGACGACCGGCATTCGGTGAAGACGGTGGCCAGTTCAGCGACGCCCTGCCTGGCGCCGGTCCGCAGCCGTTCGCCGAGTTCGGTGAGCCGGACTCCGTGCTCGCTCTGGGCCAGCAGTGCCCCGCCGACCTCGTCCTGGAGTTCGCCGATCTCCCGCACCAGGGCGGGTGTGGTGGTGCGCATCCGGCGCGCGGCCCGGTCGTAGTCGCCTTCGCGGGCGACGATGATCATGCTCGCGACAGCCCGGATCGCGGTCAGCTCGGCCACCGAGTCCTCGTGCTCGCGGCGGGCGGGGGCCACGGTCTCGATCGGTGGGCGGGTTCGCGTCGCGACCAGGTGGCCGAGCGCGGGGTCGGAGCGCAGGATGCGCTGATGGAGGTCTCGCAGCGACGCCCCGGGGTCGGTGCCCAGCGACTCCGCGAGGCTGCGCCGCACCCGTTCGTACCGGTCGAGCGCGTCGGCCTGCCGTCCGCAGCGGTAGAGCGCGAGGATCAGCTGCGCGGCCAGCCGCTCGTCGAAGGGGTGTTCGTCGGCCTGCGGGAGCAGCACGCTCAGCAGTTCGGCGTGCTGTCCGAGCCGGAGCCGGATGTCGTGACTGTCGAGCCGGGCGGCGTGGCGTTCGGCCTCCAGCACCCCTCGGATGCCGGACAGCCACGGCGAGTCGAGACCGGAGAACGCCTCGCCGCGCCACAGTGCGAGCGCTTTTCCGAACAACGCGGCAGCTTCGGCGTCGTCGTCCGCGGATCGCGCGGCAGCCACCGACGAGCGGAACCGGTGCAGGTCCACTGCACGGGAATCGACACGTAGCACGTATGTGCCATAACCGCGTTCGATCGTACAATCAGGCGCTCCCGCCAGCGTGGTCCGCAGGCGGGACAGGTAGCTGCGCAACGTGCCGGCGGCCCGGTGGGGCGGCCGGTCTCCCCACACCCGTTGGGCCAGGCTGTCCAGCGAGATCGGCCGGTTCGCCTCGGCGAGCAGGACCGCGAGGACGTAACGCTGCCGGGCGTGTCCCAGGTCGACCGGGTGGCCGTCGATCACGGCCTCCAGAGCGCCCAGCGCGCCGAACGACACCGTCATCCACTGCGCCCCGGGATCGGTCTCACCAGCGGATTCAACGAGTACACATCATTTCTCCATCCCTGATCCTGCAGTGTAAGACAGGTGGGACGGCTCCGGCCGGACGAGCCCATCGTGGCAGGACCGGACGGCCTTCCTCAGTTCGCTTCCCGGGGAGGTGGAGCTGGCACAGCCGCGACGATCCGGGCCACGCAACTCCGGGGGTGCCATGAAGGGGCCCGCGACGATCTTCTTTGACGTCGTCACAGGCCCCTTCATGCCCAGCACCCGCTACGGCAGGGTCGTGAGCCCCGCGCTGACGGTGTTGGCGAATCCGTAGCCGTTGGTGGCGTCCCAGTTGATCGACCAGGTCATCGCCCCGCGGATCGCCGGGTAGGTCGCGGCCGGCTTGTAGCTTCCGCAGCTGGTGCCCTTGGCCAGGCAGTTCAGCCCCGCGACGACGTTCGACGGCGACTGGTAGCCGCCCCCGGCCGCCTGGCTGGAGGCAGGCAGCCCCAGACCGACCTGATCGGCGCGTAAACCGCCCTGGAGCTGGATGCAGGCGAGCCCGGTGAGGAAGTCGACCGTGCCCTGGCTGTAGACCTGCCCGTTGCAGGCGTTCATCGAACCCGAGTTGTAGTACTGCATGTTGACGATGGTCAGGATGTCCTTGATGGTCAGCGCGAGCTGGAAGTAGCCGCCCGAGGTCGACTGCATGTCGATCGTCTGCGGCGCCATCGTGATGACCGAGCCGCCGCCGGCGTTGATGCTGCGCAGCGCCGAACCCATGTACGTCGCGTTGATCCCGTTCTCCAGGTCGATGTCGACGCCGTCGAAGCCGTACTGCTGGATCAGCGTCTTCACGCTGTTCGCGAAGTTGGCCGAGGACGTCGAGTCACTGACGCTGATGGTGCCGTTCTGGCCGCCGACGGAGATGATGACCTTCTGCCCGCGCGCCTGCACCGTCTTGATGTCGGCCTTGAACTGCGCGTCGGTGTAACCGCCGAGCTGGCTGGACAGGCCAGCGTCGAGGGTGAAGGTGACCGCGCCAGGACGGCTCGCGTCCGCGTCGGCGAACGAGACGGCGATGATGTTGTAGCTGGTGGGGACGTCGGCGAGCTTCAACGCCTTGGCGCCGTTGTAGAAGTTCTGCCAATAGCCGGTCAGCACGTGCTTGGGCAGCGATCCGGTGTTCGGCGGGGTGGTGGTGGTAGTCGTCGGCGTGGTGGGAGTCGTGGTGGGCGTCGT
Source organism: Amycolatopsis sp. H20-H5 (assembly GCF_035828755.1). Taxonomy (NCBI): domain Bacteria; kingdom Bacillati; phylum Actinomycetota; class Actinomycetes; order Pseudonocardiales; family Pseudonocardiaceae; genus Amycolatopsis; species Amycolatopsis sp. H20-H5. The sequence goes on from NZ_JAYMZS010000034.1 coordinate 38,889, forward strand.
CGGGGTGGTGGGCGTCGTGGTCGGCGGTGTGCCCGGCCCGTCGAGGTTGACGTCGTCGGCGAAGAAGGCGGGCTGGCCGTACCAGCCGTGCAGGTAGATCGTCACGCTGCTCGTGGCTGCGCCGGTGGTGAAGTTGACCGACAGCTGCGACCAGCCGGTGGCCGCGGGCGTCCACGTGTTGACGTCCGGGGTGCCGGTGCCCGAGGCGCCGAGGTAGACGTAGCTGCCCTGCACCCAGGCGCTGAGTTTGTACGCGGTACTCGGCTTGACCTGCACGACCTGGGTGCACTGGGCGTTGTCCTGACCGGCGGGCGTGGCGGTGACCGCGCGCGAACCGGAGTGGACCGGGCTCGTCACGACACTCGCCGAGCCGCTGCAGGTCCAGCCGCTCAGGTTCCCGGCCTCGAACCCGGGGTTGGCCAGCAGGTTGGCCGCGGCCGCGTCGCCGGCGAACACCAGGGTGACCCCCAGGCAGAGCGCCAGCGCGGAGAACAGGGCGATAAGCGCGTGTTTTGTCTTGACGACCACGGCGGCCTCCACTAAAGGGTGATGTGGGCCACATCAAAATGGACTAGACCAATCCAGGATGTCAAGAAACCGTTGGGGAGGGGCCATACGAAAGTCGGGTGGACGTCAGCGGCAGAATGCTTGCCCGGAGGACCTCAGAGGGCGGATCAGGAGCGTGGCAGTGAGCTTGTTATCGGTCGAGCAGAAGATCGCCGAAGAACTCGGCGTGCGCGAAGGGCAGGTCAAGGCGGCGGTAGACCTGCTGGACGGCGGCTCGACGGTGCCGTTCATCGCGCGTTACCGCAAGGAAGTCACCGGGATGCTCGACGACGAGCAGCTCCGCAACCTCGAGGAACGGCTGCGCTACCTGCGTGAACTCGAGGAGCGGCGGACCTCGGTGCTGGAGTCGATCCGCAGCCAGGGCAAGCTCGACGAGGCGCTGGAAGCGCAGATCCTGGCGGCGGACACCAAGTCCCGCCTCGAGGACATCTACCTGCCGTTCAAGCCGAAGCGGCGCACCAAGGCGATGATCGCCCGCGAAGCAGGCCTGGAGCCGCTCGCCGACGGCCTGCTCAACGACCCGAACACCGACCCGCACGCGGCGGCGGCCGTGTTCGTGGACGCCGAAAAGGGCGTCGCGGACGCACAGGCCGCGCTCGACGGCGCGCGGTCGATCCTGGTCGAGCGCTTCGCCGAGGACGCCGACCTGATCGGCGAGCTGCGCGAAAAGATGTGGTCACAGGGCCGCCTGGCGTCGAAAATGCGCGAGGGCAAGGCCGAAGAGGGCGCGAAGTTCTCCGACTACTTCGAGTTCTCCGAGCCGTACACGAAGATGCCGTCGCACCGGATCCTCGCGATGTTCCGCGGGGAGAAGGAGGACGTCCTCGACCTCACGATGGAGCCCGAGGAACCCTCGGACGAGCCGCGGGTCGGCCCGACCGAGTACGAGAGGCGCATCGCGCAGCGCTTCGGCATCGCCGCGAACGGCCGCCCCGGCGACAAGTGGCTCACCGACACCGTCCGCTGGGCCTGGCGCACCAAGATCCTGCTGCACCTGGGCATCGACCTGCGGATGCGGCTGCGCCAGTCGGCCGAGGACGATGCCGTGCGCGTGTTCGCCTCGAACCTGCGCGATCTGCTGCTGGCCGCCCCGGCGGGCACCCGCGCGACGATGGGCCTCGACCCCGGGTTCCGCACGGGCGTCAAGGTGGCGATCGTCGACGCGACCGGCAAAGCCGTCGCGACGCACGTGATCTACCCGCACCAGCCGGTCAACAAGTGGGACAACTCGATCGCCGAACTGGCCGCGCTCGCGGCGCGGCACAAGGTCGACCTGATCGCGATCGGCAACGGCACCGCGTCGCGCGAGACCGACAAGCTCGCCGCCGAGCTGATCAAGAAGCACCCCGAGCTGAACCTGACCAAGGCCGTCGTCTCCGAGGCCGGCGCGTCGGTGTACTCCGCGTCCGCGTTCGCCTCGCAGGAGCTGCCCGGCATGGACGTGTCGCTGCGCGGCGCGGTGTCGATCGCGCGGCGTCTGCAGGACCCGCTGGCCGAGCTGGTGAAGATCGACCCGAAGTCGATCGGCGTCGGGCAGTACCAGCACGACCTTTCCGAGTCTTCGCTGTCGCGGTCGCTCGACGCGGTGGTCGAAGACTGCGTGAACGCCGTCGGCGTGGACGTCAACACCGCGTCCACACCCCTGCTGACCCGCGTTTCGGGCATCACCACCGGGCTGGCGGAGAACATCGTCGGCCACCGCGACCAGCACGGCCCGTTCCGCTCGCGCAGCGCGCTGAAGGAGGTCGCGCGGCTGGGCCCGAAGGCGTTCGAGCAGTGCGCGGGCTTCCTGCGGATCCCGGACGGCGACGATCCGCTCGACTCGTCGAGCGTGCACCCCGAGGCGTACCCGGTGGTCCGCCGGATCCTCACGACGGTGGGCACGGACCTGCGGGGCGTGATCGGCAACAGCCGGACGCTGCAGCAGGTGCGGCCGGAACAGTTCGTCGACGAGACCTTCGGGCTGCCGACGATCACCGACATCCTCGCGGAACTCGAGAAGCCGGGCCGTGACCCGCGTCCGGCGTTCAAGACCGCGACCTTCGCCGAGGGCGTCGACAAACTGTCCGATCTGAAGCCGGGAATGCGACTGGAGGGCGTGGTCACCAACGTGGCGGCGTTCGGCGCCTTCATCGACGTCGGCGTGCACCAGGATGGGCTCGCGCACGTCTCGGCGCTGTCGAAGAACTTCGTCAAGGACCCGCGTGAGGTCGTCAAGCCGGGTGACATCGTCAAGGTGAAGGTCCTCGAGGTCGACATCCCGCGCAAGCGGATCTCGCTGACGCTGCGCCTGGACGACGAGCCCCCGGCCGCGGGCGGCGATCAGCAGGATCGCCGTGGCGGCGGTGGCGGTGGCGGTCGCCAGCAGGGCGGCCAGGGCAACCGGCAGCAGGGTGGCGGCCAGGGCCGTGGTGGCCAGCAGGGCCGCGGCAGCTCGCGCGACAAGGGCGGTTCCAGCTCGGCGAGCGGTTCGATGGCCGACGCGCTGAAGCGGGCGGGATTCGGGAAGTAGCACGCTCCTGCTAAATCGGAAATAGCGCACTCCTGCTATAACGGCGCTCGAGTCGCTCACACAGCAACGACGTGAGGCCCACCGCGGCTTCCGCGGTGGGCCTGACGTCGTTGCTGCCCGGCTCCGAGTGGAGAGCCCGTAGCGCCTCACTCCCCGGCGAGCGCCTCGTCCAGTTCGGCGAGCAACCGGGCCTTCGTCCGCGTGCCGACGAAAACCCGCAACGGCTTGCCGTCGCGGAACAGCACCATCGTCGGCAAGGACATGACCTGGTAGGCCCGCATGGTCTCCGGGTTGGCGTCCGCGTCCAGTTTGCGGACGGTGAGCGACCCTTCGCGTTCGCCCGCGATCTCGGCGAGCACGGGGGCGATCATCCGGCACGGGCCGCACCACTTGGCCCAGAACTCCACCAGCGCGGGTTCGGCCCGCCGCAGAACCTCGGCGGTGAAGGTGTTGTCGGTGACCTCGGCGAGCGCGCCGGAAACGAGAGTGGACATCAATGCTCCTCACTTGGGGACGGCGCCACGACGCACGGGTCGGCGTGGCCTGATTCGTCCTGCCGGGTCAGCGCCTCGGCGAGTTTGCCGTGCAACTCGGCCCGCACAGCCCCCAACCGGCCAAGGAAGGCGTCGACCTCGGCGAGCTTGCGCCGGTAGACCTCGATCGAGTCGACGCAGGAGTCACCCGACTCGTGCCCGGCGCGCAGGCAGGCGACGAACGGCCGGGTGTCGTCGAGGGTGAAGCCGACCGTCTGCAGGGCCTGGATCTCGGTGACGAGCCGGAGGTCGTCCTCGTCGTATTCCCGGTAACCGTTGGCCGAGCGCTGTGCCCGCAGCAGGCCCTGTGCCTCGTAGAAACGCAGGGCACGGGTGGTCGTCCCGGTGCGCCGCGCGAGCTCGCCGATCAGCATGGTCCCGAGCGTAAACGTTGACGTGAGCGTCAAGGCAAACGCCGAAACCACGCTCCGGAGGAGCCCGGCGGACGGCGACCGTCAGCCGAGCCGCGCCATGAGCGCGGTGGTGTGCCCGTCCGGATCTTCGAAGAAGGCCATCCACTCCTCGACCCCCGACTCGTGCCGGAAGATCCGGTGCGGCGCACCCGCGAAGACGACTCCCTTGGCCGAAAGGCCTTCGTACGCCGCGGTGATGTCCGCGACCCTGAAGTACAGCACCGATTCGACGCCGACCTCCTCGACCGCGCTGAGGAACAGCCTCGTCCCGTCGCAGTCGAAGAAGGCGAGGTCGCCGAACGTATACAGGTGATCGAGGCCGAGGACTCCGCCGTAGAACGCGACCGCGCGCCCGAGGTCGCTGACCGTCCGCGACACCTGCCCGAGTGCTCCCAGCATCGGTCCTCCTCCTTCGCTCGGTCCGGCCCGCGCCAACGCGCTGTCCACGGGGACGCCTCGCCAGGTACGCAGCTCCGCGCGACTCGACAGGCCGAGCTTGCGCAGGGCGTTGGCGACGTGGAACTTGACCGCGTCCCGGCTGATGCCCCGGCGCTCGGCGATGACGCGGTTGGACATCCCGTGGCGCACCCCGTCGACCACCCGCCACTCGGCGGGGGTCAGCTGGTCGGGATGCCGCGGGCGGCCGCGCACGCTCACGGACGTGAGGTTAGCCCCGGAACCGCGGGATTACCCTCCCCCAGCGAACCGCGCCTCGACGGTGCCGAGATCGCCGAAATCGGCCAGCACGTGGCTCCCGGTGGTGATCGGCACCGGCGTGGTGGTCGTCCCGGTGGTGACGAAGTCGCCCGCGCGCAGCCGATGGCCCAGCCTGGGCAGTTCACCGGCCAGCCACCGCAGCGCGAACCGCGGATCGCCGAACACCACTCCGCCGGAGCCCCTGGCGAACTCCGCGCCGTCGAGGTAGGCGATCACCGGGTGCGCGGCCAGGTCCAGCTCACGCCAGCCCAGCACCTCGCGGCCCATGACGAACCGCGCGCTGCACGCGGCGTCGGCCATGACCTGTGCCTTGCCCGCGGCCACGTGGTCGGCGTAGCGGGAATCCGGCATCTCCAGCGCCAGCAGCAGCCGCCCCGCGAACAGGGTGTCGATCCCGAGGTACGCCCTGGCGTTTTCGGTGGTGGCCCCGATCTTCCAGCCGTACGACGGCCCGGCGAGCTCGGCCAGCCGGTCCTGCACGGCCATCGCGGCGAAGTCGTCACGCGGGCGGATGTCTTCGGGCAGCGCGGTCAGCCGCGTGCCGGTCTGCCAGGCGCACCAGAGCAGTTCCTGGGCACGAACGTCGGCGTCCATGGGCACGATCCTGTCAGTGGTGGGGCACTTTCCTCCGAAGGGACGCGAGGAAAGTGCCCTCACCGCGTTCGACGCGGGAAGCCCGCGCTCAGGGATTCATGGCGTAGGCGCCGGAAAGCCCGCGCACCTGCTCCCACACCCGCTCGAACCGCTGCGCGTCGACGACCGGGCGGCGTACGGCGGCCAGCGCCAGCTCCTGCTGCTTCTGGTTCGCGCCCGACTTGCCGTGCAGCTCCACCGCGGCGGCGCTGAAGTCCTGCACCAGCACGGCGAAGAGCTGGTCGACGACGTCGTGTTCGAGATCGGTCAGCTCCACCTGCTCCAGGATCAGCTGTCCGTACACCACGAGGGTGAACAGCTCGGTCAGCGCGAGGCCGAAGTCGAGGTCCGCCTGCTGCTTCTCGTCCGGAGTGGCCTCGGTGAGCAGCTGGATCAGCGCCTCGGCCTGCTCGGTGAACCGAGCGACGTTCGGGATCCCGGCGTTGCGCGCGTAAGCCTGGCGCCAATCGTGGAACCGCACCTTCGACAGCCCGCGCGCGGGGCCCTGGCGGAACAGGAAGTCGTCGTCGGCCGCGTCCTGACGCGTCACGACGGCCTCGTACTCCTCCGGCGCGAAGAGGTAGGCGGGCATGAACTTGCCGATCAGCGCGAGGTTGACCGCGACCGTGCCCTCGAGCTTCGGCAGACCGTCCACATCGGTCTTGGCCATCGCGATGTAGGTGTCGGTCTCGAATCCCTTGGCCGCCACCACATCCGCGACCAGGCCGATGACCGTCTGGGCCTGGGTGGTCACCTTCATCTTGGTGATGGGGTTGAACAGCAGGTAACGGCGGTCTTCGGGGCTCGCGGAGCGGAAGTAGTCCACGGCGCGGTCCGAGAACAGCTTCATCGCGATGAGCCGGGCGTACGCGTCGACGAACTGGCGGCGCACGTGCGGGAAGCCGGTGACCGGATTGCCGTAGAGGATCCGGTTGTGCGCGTGGGTGATCGATTCGTACAGCGAATGCGTCGCCATACCGATGCCGCCGAAGCACAGGTTGAACTTGCCGATGTTGACCGTGTTGAGCGCGGCACTGAAAGCGTCGGCGCCGACGTGGAGCATGTCCTCGGCGTGCACGGGGTAGTCCTCGAGCCGGAACTCGGCGACGTACATCTGCGAAGGCACGACGTTCTTGACCACGTGGTAGTTCGGGTGGTTCGAGTCGGCGTAGAAGAACACGTACTGGTCAGGACCCTCGACGCCGTCGATGCGGCCGAACACCGAGACGGTCTGCGCGCAGTTGCCGTTGCCGATGTAGTACTTCGAGCCGTTCGCGCGGTAGCCACCGCTGCCATCCGGGGTGAGCACCAGGTCCGAGGAGTAGATGTCGGCGCCGTGCTCCTTTTCGGATAGTCCGAACGCGGCCACGCCCCCGGCGGCCAGCGCGTCCGCGGCGCGTTTGCGGGCGACGTCGTTCCCGCTCTGCCACACCGGGCCAAGCCCGAGGATGGTGACCTGCCAGGGATACCAGTAGTTCAGCCCGTAGAAGCCGAGGATCTCCGACAGCGCGGCGACGCGGGCGGTGTCCCAGCGCTTGTCGGCGTCGCCGTCGGCGTTCGCGGCGGGCGTCAGGAAGGTCGAGAAGAGCCCCTCCTGGCCGGCGAACTCCAGGAAGTCGGCGTAGAACGTCTTGGCGTGGTAATCCTCGGTGAGTTTGCGCTTGCCCCGCTGTTCGAACCACTCGATGGTGGCACGCAGCAGACGGCGGGTCTCCGCGTCGAACTGGCGGGGGTCGTAGCCGGCCGGGTTCACCAGCAACTCCGTCGCGGTCTTGCTCATCAGGTCTCCCGTTCGCACTGACATCCGTACTTGCTACTGTTCGGTAACTTAGCAGAAGCGCGAGTGCGGGCAAGGTCACGTGATCGACGACGCGCCCATCAAGTACACTGACGATGCGGTCCGCCCAGTTCTGCCTCGGGCCGCGTTTCGTTGTCGACTACCACGCGCCGCGGCCGTCGAGGTCTGCGCCGGGCAGGACAACCCTTCTCACTTACGGAGATCCAGGGCGCCCAGCGCCCGAAAAACTGATGAGCGAACCCACTTTTGCTGAACTCGGCCTGCCCGCGAACCTTGTCACCGCGCTGACCGCGCAGGGCATCACCACGCCGTTCCCGATCCAGTCGGCCACGCTGCCGCACTCACTCGCGGGCCGCGACGTGCTCGGCCGGGGCCGCACCGGCTCCGGCAAGACCTACGGCTTCGTGCTGCCGGTGCTCGCGCGGCTCGCCGCCGGCCCGACGCGCCGCAAGCCCGGCCGCCCGCGCGCGCTGATCCTGGCGCCGACGCGTGAGCTGGCCACCCAGATCGAGGCCACCATCGCCCCGCTCGGCCAGGCACTGGGCCTGCGCACCATCACCGTCTTCGGTGGCGTCAGCCCGCAGCCGCAGATCACCAAGCTGCGTGACGGCGTCGACATCGTCGTCGCCTGCCCCGGCCGGCTCGCCGACCACATGCAGACCGGCCACGTGAAGCTCGACGCGATCGAGATCACCGTGCTCGACGAGGCCGACCACATGGCCGACCTCGGCTTCCTGCCGGTCGTGCGCCGGATCATGGACAAGACCCCCGAGCGCGGCCAGCGGATGCTGTTCTCCGCCACCCTCGACGGCGGCGTCGACGTGCTGGTCAAGCGCTTCATGACCGACCCGGTCACGCACAGCGTCGACTCGGCCCAGTCGCCGGTTTCGACCATGACGCACCACGTGCTGCACCTTGAGGAGACCCACCGCCTGCCGGTGCTGGTCGACCTGACCGCGGCGCCCGGCCGGACGCTGGTGTTCACCCGCACCAAGCACCGCGCCAAGCAGCTGACCCGCAAGCTCATCGCGTCCGGTGTCCCGGCCGTCGAGCTGCACGGGAACCTCGGGCAGAACGCCCGGACCCGCAACCTCGAGGCGTTCTCGTCCGGCGCGGCGAAGACGCTGGTCGCGACTGACATCGCGGCGCGCGGCATCCACGTCGACGACGTCACGCTGGTCATCCACGCCGACCCGCCGGTCGAGCACAAGGCGTACCTGCACCGCTCCGGCCGCACCGCTCGCGCGGGCGCCTCGGGCACCGTGGTGACGCTGATGACCGATGAGCAGGTCCATGACGTCCGCGACCTGACCCGCAAGGCCGGCATCAAGCCGACCACCACGCGGGTCAGCCCGGCGCACTCGCTGCTGGCGGAGCTCGCCCCCGGCGAGCGCACGTTCGACGCGTCCCCACGTCAGCCGATCGTCGACAACCGGCCCAAGAAGGTCTCCGCGAACGGGCAGGCCCGGCCGACCCGTGGCGCCGGCGACGACGTCCCGGCCAACCGGGGTGGCGCGGGTGCCCGCGGCGGTCGCGGTCGCGGCAACGACTCCCGTCCCTCGCGCGGCGCGAACCGCACGAAGGACGGCGGCCGTACCTCTCGCGGCGAAGGCGCTCCGGTTCGCTACACGTCTTCCGACTCGGGCTCGGGCTACACGTCCGGTTCCGAGTCCGGCGGCCGCTCGGGCTCCGGCTCGGGTGACGGCCGTCGTGGCGGTGCCGGTAACCAGTCCCGTGGCGGACGCGGTGCCGGTGGCCAGGCGCGTCGTGGCGCGTCCGAGAGTCAGCCCCGCCGTGGCGGTGCCACCGGGGGTTCCGGTGGCGGCCAGCGCGGCTCGGGTGCCGGAGCGCAGACCGGTGCGGCTCCCGCCCGGCGCAGCGGCGGCGCTGCGGCGTTCTCGGCGAGCACCCGCGCGGGCGGCCGGCGCTCGGGCCGGTAGCCCTTACGCACGAACGTAGAACTCAGGCCCGTGAATGCGGGACTCGCCGACCTCCGGCGAGTCCCCCGCTCACGGGCCTGAGTTCTGTCTCCAGGGGCCCGAGTTCGCCGTACCGGCACACGTACGCGAAACGCGGACACGCCCCGGGCTCCGTGGGGAGTCCGGGCGTGTCCGCGGGTTGTGCACAGGTGTCCGCAAGCTGGGGACAGCTGGGGACGGGCGTCAGAAGGCGGGGACGCCCTTCGCGGCGGCGCGGGCTTCGGAGGCCGCGCGGCGCTCGACGAAGCGGGAGGCCTGGGTGTCGAGGTTGGTCAGGAACGCCGAGAGCTCCTCGCGGGCCTTCTCGCCGACCTCGCCGAGACCTTCCAGCTCGAAGACCTTCCAGTACCGCAGCAGCGGCCAGATGACGTCGTCGTGGTGGATGCGCAGGTCGTAGATGCCCGCCTTCGCCATCGCGGCGGCCTTGCGGACGAAGCTCGGGATGACCGCGCCGGGCATCTGGAACTGGACGACCTCGTCGGTGATCGCGCGCATCATCGCGTCCGGCTCGATCTCCAGGGACGCCGTCACCAGGTTCCGGTAGAAGACCATGTGGAGGTTCTCGTCGGTCGAGACCCGCGTGAGCAGCTTCTCGGCCATCGGGTCCTTCGTGTACTTGCCCGTGTTCCGGTGCGAAAGCCGTGTCGCGAGCTCCTGGAACGACACGTACGCCATGACGTTGAGCAGCTGCTTGTCACCGCTGTCATACCCGGCCTGCATGGTCTCCATGCGCATCCGCTCGAGCTCCACCGGGTCGACCGCGCGGGTGACCAGCAGGTAGTCGCGGATGCAGATGCCGTGGCGCCCCTCCTCGGCCGTCCACCGGTGCACCCAGGTGCCCCACGCGCCGTCGCGGCCGAAGGCGCGCTCGATCTCGCGGTGGTAGCTGGGCAGGTTGTCCTCGGTGAGGAGGTTGACCTCCAGCGCGGTCCGCGCGATCGGCGTCACGCGCGACTGCTCCGGGTCCCACTCCTCGCCCCCGAGCTCGGCGAAGTTCTTCCCCTCACTCCACGGCACGTACTCGTGCGGCATCCATTCCTTGGCCACCGCGAGGTGCCGGTTGAGGTTCTCCTCGACCGTCCCCTCGAGCTCGTACATCAGCCGGGTGCTGTCGGGGACCGTCATACGCTTTCGTCCTTCCGGGGCGGGACTTACTTACGGCACCGTAACCTACGGAACCGTAGGTCTGAAGAACGAACGGTGTGACCCGTTCGTTCCCGCAGTGAGCTTCGGCACCAGCCGCTCCACCGCCTACGGCAGGCTCTGCGCCATGCCGACCGAGATCGACGCGCCGAGCGGCGGCTCCTCGCGACTGGCGAACAGATCGAGCCGCTCCGAGGGTACGTCAGCGGCGTGCTACCTGGGCTTCGCGAGTCCCACTCCGGCTTTTTATAGCTCACCCGTGCCATAAAAGCCGTCACCGCGAAAGCTGTCCCCCGCCACTCGCCGGACAGGCGCCAGTACGGCGTCCCGGTGGGACAGCCTGAGGGTGATCATCCAAGTCGGCGAGCAGCGCAAAACGGACACGCGTCGAAAGGCGGCATGCGTCGGAGAGTGCCCGGCCAACCCCTAGAACGAGCCGGTCAGCCCTCGCGCCCTGAGCACCGCACGCTCGGCGGGCCGGAAGATCGCGAGCTCGATCCCGACGCCGACCAGCAGGATCAGGAAGATCGCCGCGATCACGGCCGGCATGCTGTTGAACGACGACCCCTGGTTCAGATAGGTCCCGAGGCCGGTCCCGAGCTGCGGAGACACCGCGATCAGCTCCGCCGCCATCAGGGAGCGCCACGAGAACGCCCACCCCTGCTTCAACCCGGCGAGGAACCCTGGCAACGCGGCGGGCAGCAGGATGTGCCGCGCGGACGCCAGCCGGTTCGCCCCCATCACCTGGCCGACACGGGGCAGGATCGGCGGGATCTGGTCGATGCCCGAAACCAGCCCGTTCGCGATCGACGGCACGGAGCCGAGCAGCACGACGAAGTAGATCGCGCCGTCGTTGACCCCGAACCAGATCACCGCGGCGGGCACCCAGGCGACCGACGGCAGGCTCTGCAGGCCGGACAGCAGCGGCCCGATGGCCGCCCTCACCACGCGGACCTTGGCCACCAGGAGCCCCAGCGGCGTGCCGATCAGCACCCCGGCGAGGAACCCGAGCGCGGCGCGGTGCACCGAGGTCCAGACGAACCCGAACACCCGGCCGTCGACGACCGTGCTCCAGAACTCGTCCCACACCGCCAGCGGGGCGGGCAACGTCGTCTCCGGCCAGAAGGCGGCGGACCACAGGATCTGCCAGACGACGATCAGCAGCGCCAGCGCCGCGACCGGCGGGAGGACGCCCCATAGGAACCGCTTCCAGCCGCTTTCCCTGCGCTCCCCGGTCGGGGTGTCGAGGGTGTCGAGCCCGGCCCCGACGGCGTCACTGCGGGAGTCTTCGTCGGGGCTGGTCCCTGGTTCGATCCGGTCAAGCTGCGGCATGGGTGCTGATCACTTCTCGCAGATGACCGGTGATCTCCTCGGCCAGCTCGGCGGCATCGGCGGCCGGGACGTCGGTCCATTCGCGGACCACCCGGCCGGGACGGGAGGACAGCAGCACCACGCGCTGGCCGAGCCGGACGGCCTCACGGACGTCGTGGGTCACGAAGAGCACGGACGTGCCGGTGCTGCGATACACCCGCAGGAGCTCGCCCTGCAGGACGTCGCGGGTGATGGCGTCGAGCGCGGCGAACGGCTCGTCCATCAGCAGCAGCGCCTGGTCCTGGTCTCCGCCGACACGCAGGGTCGCGGCGAGCGCCCTGGCCAGCGCGACCCGCTGCCGCATCCCGCCGGACAGCTCGTGCGGCCGCTTGCCGCCCGCTCCGCCGAGACGCACCAGCTCCAGGAGCTCGGCCGCCTTCTCACGACGTTCGGCGCGGCCGAAGCCGGCGAGGCGGAGCGGGAGCTCCACGTTGCGGGACGCGGTCAGCCACGGCATCAGCGCGGCCTCCTGGAACATGACCGCGGGGCGCGAGGTGGTGAGCGTGATGGTGCCCTCGGTCGGCTGGTCCAGCCCGGCGACGAGGTTGAGCAGCGTGCTCTTACCGCAGCCGGACGCGCCGAGCAGGCAGACGAATTCGCCCGGTGCGACGGTCAGGTCCATGCCGTCGAGCGCGACGACCGCCCGGCCGGTGCGGCCGAACGCCTTGCGCACGCCCTCCAGGCGCACCGCGGCCCTGGTGGCCGCGACCGTGGGGTCTTCCTCGAGTGTGATGGTCATCGCGATCACCCTCCTGCTACTTGGTCAGCGCCGGCGCGTCGACGGCCGGTTGGCCCGCGGCCTTGAGTACGTCGTTGAGCGCGCCGAAGTCGGCGAAACCCTTGAGATTCACGACCTGCTTGACCACGCCCGCGGTCACCGAGTCCTGCGCGAGCTGCGGGAACTCGGCGGCGATCGGGTCGGTGGTCAATTCGATCCCGGAGAATGCCCTGTCCAGGACGGCGGGGGTGAGCGTGCTGCCCGCGAGCTCCTTGAGCGCGCCGTTGATCACCGTTTTGGCGTCGGCCGGGTTCGCCTTGGCCCATTCGTTGGCCGCGAGTTCGCCCTTCAGCACGGCGCGGACGGTGTCCGGGTGCTGCTGCAGGAACTCGCTGCGCACGATCACGACGGTCGAGGGGAACCGGCCGCCCGGCCACAGGGTCTTTTCGTCGACGAGGACCTTCGCACCGGCATCGTTCACCAGGCGGGACGCCCACGGCTCGGGCAGCCAGCCGCCGTCGACGTCACCCTTCTTGAACGCGTCCAGGGTCTTCGGGTTGTCGAGGTTCGTGATCTTGACCTGGTCGGTGAGCTTCGCCCCGGCCAGGTACTTCTTCAGCGCGACGTCCTGGGTGTTGGCCAGCTGCGGGGTGGCCAGCGTCTTGCCCTTGAGCTGCTCCGGGCTGGTGATGTCGGGCTTGACCACGAGCTGCGCGCCGCCGGACACCGCGCCGGAGACGAGCTGGATGGCGCCCTTCGACTTGGTGAAGGCGTTGATCGCCGGTCCCGAGCCGATGTAGGCGATGTCCAGCGATCTCCCCAGCAGCGCGTTGACCTCCTCGGGGCCCGCGTTGAACACCTGCGTGGTCAGCTTGGTCGAGCCGAGTTCCTTGGAGAAGAAGTCCTTCTTCACGCCGAGCAGCGCGGGCGCGTGCGTCACGTTCGGGAAGAAGCCGAGACGCACCTCACCGGCGGCGCCAGCGTTCTGCGCGGGGGCTGCGTTGCTGTCCGCGCGTGAGCACCCGGCCAGACCTGCCAGCACGGTCAGCGCGGCCAACGCCGTGGCCAGTGAACGAGATCTGTGGTGGGTGCGCACGGGAACGGAACCTCTCGACGGGGGTGTCCGCCGAGAGTCGCACGCGTGTCCGGTTCAGCGCATCGTCATCCGAATGGCGGGAAAATCAGTGAGAGCCCTTGACAGGACGCTCGTTCTGGATAGGGGCGCTCCGGGCACGAAGAGGCAGGTAGATCAGCAGCGTGACCACGAAACCGACGTAGTACGCGAGGTCGGCACCGTGCAGGGCCGCGGCGACCGGGCCGGTGAAGATCGACGTGTTCATGAACGGCACCGCGGCCGCGAAACCCAGCACGAACGCCACCAGCGCAGCCCACCACCGGCCCGGTCGCGCCGTCTGCTCGACCGGGCCGAACCGGCCGCCGCCGCGCGTCCTGGTCAGCCAGTCCGGGACCACCACGCCGAGGAACGGCGGGATCCAGTAGCTGACGAACAGCAGCACGTTCTCGAATTTCGCGGACAACTCGCCACTGTGCATCCACAGGATCAGCGCGAACGCGACCAGGGTCACCAGCACGGCCGAGACCGGCCGCCGCACCCGGACCCCAACGGTCTGCAGCGCGAGGGAGCCGCTGTAGTCGTTCATCGCGTTGGAGGACACCGAGGCCAGCGCGATCACGAGCAGCGCCAGCGCGCCGAGGACGCCGCCGCCCATCAGCGTCCGCACCCCGGACGCGGTCTGGTCGCCCAGCGCGCTGCCCAGAGCCAGCCCGAGGCCCTCCCCGATCGTGTAAGACGCGGTGAGGCCGAGCAGAGTGAACCAGAACACCCGCGCCGACGAGGTCTTCGCCGGCAGGTAGCGGCTGAAGTCGGAGGCGTAGGGCGCCCACGAGATGGCCAGGCTGAGCGTGATCGTGGAGAACAACACGATCGCCCCGGCCAGCTCGCCGCCGACGACGCTGTCGGAGAACACGATCGGATGCCCGCTGACCACCTTGACCGCCAGCACGACGAAGGCGACCCCGAGCACCGCGCTCATCACCGCCTGCACCCGGTGGATGACCTCGTAACCGAACACCCCGAGCGCGCACTGCAGGACCAGGATGACCAGCACCGCGAGCCAGAACGGCAGCCCGGTCAGCTCGGCCAGCGCCTCGCCGCCGAACAGCCCGACGAGCGCGTCCCAGGCGATCGACCCGAGCCACTGCAGCAGCCCCGGCAGCACCACCCCGCGCCCGAACGGCAGCCTGGACAGCGGGAGCTGCCCGATCCCGGTCCGCGGACCCCAGGTGCTCAGGTACGCCACCGGCAGCGAGCCGAGCAGCGTCCCCGCGAGCATCACGATCAGGCCAGTGGTGAAGCCCAGCCCCAGCCCGGCACCGAGGGTGCCGGTGAACACCGCCGTCATCGTGAGGTTCGGCGCGAACCAGACCGTGAACAGCCGCCACGGGGCGCCGAACCGGTTGTCCTCCGGGATCGGCGCGATGCCGTGCGATTCGATCGCGAGGTCCCCGGTGCCCGAGGGCATCCGCCCGCCGAAAACGTCGGCGTCCAGTCCCGACCCGCTGCCCATGCCGCACTCCCGCTCACTCGTCTCGCGGATGAACCTAGGGCCCGCTACGGTGCAGCGCAGCATCGACCGGCGAAGGAGCGGCTGTGGCCAAGGTGAGTGTGACCGCGAACATGCCGGTGAGCCCCGCGCGGGCCTGGGAGACGGCGTCGGACCTGAGCCGGTTCGGCGACTGGCTGACCCTGCACGACGGCTGGCGCGGGCAGCTGCCCGACGAGATCACCGTCGGCACCGTGCTCACCTCGGTCGTGTCGGTGAAGGGCATGCGTAACCGCATCGACTGGTCGGTGGGCACCTTCGCGCCACCGGAGCTGATCACGCTGTCCGGGGTGGGCAAGGCCGGGGTCAAGGTGACCCTCGCGCTCGCCGTCCACCCCGCGGGCGACGGCTCGGCGATGTCGATCGACGCCGAGTTCTCCGCGCCGGGGCTGTTCGGCCCGATCGGCTCCGCGGTCGGCCGGGCGCTCAAGGGCGACCTGCGCACCTCGCTGGACCGCTTCGCCGCGCTCGCCGCCTGACGCGGTCCCGGCGACGCCGGGCCGGCGCCGGATGTAACGGAAACCGCCGAACGGACGAATCATGGTTATCCGCGGCCGTCCTGGACGCCGCACGTGCTGGAAATTCACCGCCTGAATTCACCGCCTAGCGCCGGAGGGGTCCGTGGCGGCGACACAACCACGCGCGACGGCGATGGTCGGCGTGCTCACCGCCGGTCTCGCGATGGGCGTGGCCGCCATGACGCTGAAGATCGCCGACGGCACCCACTCCGCGCTCGACACGGCGCTGAGCACCACCACCGGCTTCCTGTTCCTGGTCGCGGGCGCGGTCGCGCACGTCCGCCGTCCGTCGAACCCGATCGGGCTGCTCATCGCGCTGTCCGGGGTCGCACTGTTCGCCGAGGACCTCAAGTTCTCGGCGAACGCGGTGGTGTTCACCCTCGGCATCGCGGTGACCTCGGCCTCGGCGCCGGTGATCGCCCACCTGGTGGTCGCCTTCCCGCACGGCTATCTGCGCTCCCGCTGGGAACGCCTGCTCGTGGTGGCGGCCTACCTCGCGGTGTTCGGCTCCTCCCTGCTGTTCCTGCTGTTCAGCGTCCAGCCTCGCGACCTGCTCAGCGTCGATCCGAGCCCGGCCACCACCCAGCTGGCCAACCGCCTGCTGGAGGTCGCGGGCGCGATCATCTCGACCGGCGTCGTGGTGCTGCTGCTCTACCGGTGGCTCGGCGAGCGGCTTCCCCAGCGGCGCCTGCTGTCCCCGGTGGTCGCCATCGCGCTGATCGGCGCGGTCACCTCGGCGGTGGGCAGCGCGCTGGGCAACAACAGCCCGGCCGCGCAGCCACTGCTGCAGATCTACCGGTTTTCGTTCTGCCTGTGGCCGCTGGCCTTCCTGGTGGGCGTGCTGCGCGCGCGGGTCGGCAACGCGGAGATGACCCGGCTGCTGCTCGAACGCGACGGCACCGGGCTGGCCGAGCTGGTCCAGGACGACGGCGTGTGGAAGGACTCCCGTTCGCTCGACGCGCTCAACGCGGCCGCCGGGCTGGTGCTGGACAACCAGCGGCTCACCGCGGAACTCGAGCAGCGCCTGGCCGAGGTGCGCGCGTCACGGGCCCGGATCGTCGCCGCCGGCGACGAGGAGCGGAGACGGATCGAACGGGACCTGCACGACGGCGCGCAGCAGCGGCTGGTCAGCGTGGTCCTGCTGCTGCGCATGGCGGAACGCCGGCTGCACGACGAGCTTCCGCCCGAGGTCGCCGCGCTGATGACCACCACGGTGCACGAGCTGCAGGCCGCGATCATCGAGCTGCGCGAGCTCGCCAGGGGGATCCGCCCGGTGATCCTCACCGAGGCGGGGCTGGTCGCCGCCGTGCGGTCGCTGTTGGACCGGATCCCGGTCACCGTCGAGCTGTCGGTGGCTTCGGTCCCCCGCGTCGACGCGGCCGTCGAGGCGACGGCGTACTTCGTGGTGTCCGAGGCGATCACGAACGCGCTCAAGCACGCACGGGCCGAGCACATCCGGGTGCTGATCGTCGTGCGGGAGTCCGGGCTGCGGGTCGAGATCGGGGACGACGGCGTCGGCTCGGCCGACATCGACGGCGGATCCGGCCTGAACGGGCTGCGGGACAGGGTCCGCGCGCTCGGCGGCGAGCTCAGCGTGCGGAGCAAGACGGGCTGGGGCACGACGGTCGCCGCGGTCATCCCGCTGGACGGCCACCCGCTCTAGCGGCTCGGCGCGAGTCGCTCCAAAACGCCCTGAAGGCCACCTTCACAGCGTCAGACGCTGTGAAGGTGGCCTTCAGGGGCAGGAACCGGCTACTGGTTAGACCAGCAACAAGAACAGCAGGCCGTTCGGCGCGCCGAGACCGGTCACGTCGTCGTAGCCCTTGGTGGTGTGGATGGTCAGGTTGCCGTAGTCCAGCGTCCGGGCCGAGGTGAGCAGACCCGCGGAGGCGTCCACGCTGTTGGCGTAGTCGACCCGCTCGACGGCGGCGTCGACGTGCTTGATGTCGCTGATCGCGGAGGTGCGCGAGGTCAGCTTGTAGATCACCGGGTTGATGAACCCGTGGTGGAAGTGATCGAAGCTGTCCGCGACCGCCATGATGCCGGCGAAGACCGGCGACGCGAGGCTGGTGCCGCCGATGCGGTACTGGTCGTAGTACGCGCCGTCCGGGAAGGTCTGCGTCTGGCCGACCAGGAAACCGGTGTTCGGGTCGCCGATCGCCGAGATGTCCGGCACGACGCGGCCCTTGGTCTTGCCGGTCTGGTTCTTCGTCGACAGCGCGTCCGGCACTACGCCCTTCTGGTAGAAGGGCTGGGTGAACAGGCGGCTGGTGCCGCCACCGGAACCAGAGGTGTAGTTGACCGGGCCGTAGACGCCGTTGGCCAGCGAGCTCTTGCCGGTCTCCCAGCCGGTCTCGAAGATGCGCTTGCCGTCCTTGCCGATGGCGATGCTGGTGCCGCCGACCGCGGTGATCCACGGCGCCGAAGCGGAGTAGTCCGCCGACGGCGTGCCGAGGCGCGCCACCTCGTCGCCGTTGTCGCCGGAGGAGAAGTACACGCCGATGCCCTCGAGCACGGCCTGGATGGAGATCTGGTTGAACGCCTTGACCTCGTCGGCGGGGATGTCCTCGCCGGTGTCGCCGTAGGAGTTCGAGATGATGTCGGCCTTGTGGCCGGCGACGACGTAGTTCAGGGCCGTGTCGAGCGAGAGGTCCTGGCAGTCGGCGCCACCGACGAAGAGGATGTCCGCGCCCGGCGCGAGGCCGTGCGCGGCCTCGACGTCGAGGGTCTCTTCGCCGTACCAACCGGCGGCGTCACACTGGTCAGGAGCCTCGGAGCCCGGGGTGGGCGGGAAGACCTTCTGCGAGAACTGCGAAGCCTTCAGCGGGTGCGCCGGGTCGTTCTTCCTGGCGTACTGGCTGGCGTCGGCGTAGATGGTCGGCGAAGCGAAGGCGTCGACGATCGCGATCGTCGTGCCCTTGCCGTCGGCACCGACCTTGTCGACGCCGTAGGCCGAGCGAAGCTGCCCGGGGGTGTAACCACACGGGGCGTAGGGCAAGTTCTTGCCGTTGAAGGCCGGGTCGGTCGTGTCGGTCTTCTCGCCGTAGTAGGCGCTGCACGGCCGGGCGTTGCGGAAGCCGGGGCCGGGCGCGACGTCCGAGGGCTGTGCGGCGGACTTGCGCTGCGCGCCCGCGGCGTCCTTGCCGTCGGTGTGGTCCGGCTTGAACAGGCTGGTGGCCTGGTCGACGCCGATAACGCCGAGCACGTCGTTGGACAGGTTGGCGGGAACCGAAAGGTTCTTGTCCGCGGCACGCAGCGTCTGTCCCTTGACGGCATATTTGCCGAGCTGGACGTTGAATGCCTTCTGCACCTGGTCGGCGGATCCGGTCGCCGTGACATACGCACGGTTGGACGGAATTTCACCAATGGCGAATCCGCTGCCGGAAAGCCAGGAACGCACGGAGTTCACGGTCGCGTCGCTCGCGGCGAACTGATCGCGGACCTGGTCCGGGTTCAGGAACTTGCGGTAGTTCGCACTGTCCGGATCGGACACGGACTGTGCGAGCGCCTCGGCGCCGCCCTGGTCACGCAGGTTCAGGTACACCCGGAAGCTCAGGTTCGAGGCGGGAGCCGTGTCGGCCACCTTCGCCTGCGGATTCGCCCACAGCGGGTGCGACTGGGGAATGTCCGCCCTGGTCTGGGCGGAAGCCGTGGCCGGCACGGTCGCGGCTAATCCTCCCACCACCGCGAGCGACAGGAAAAAGGTAAGACTTCTTCGCACAGTGACTCCTCTTGGAAAGCAGACCGGACTGCGCCGAAACACCGGATGAGACTAGAACCGGCCTCGCCCGCAGGGAAGAAGAATGCACAAGAGAGACAGACCGTTATCGGGACGGAATTCATCTCCACTTCAGTGGACACTGGCGATAACAGCCTGGGAATCCGTTTTGTCCCTTCCCGGTGGGCCGATATGCGCGAACACGCGAAAATAGTCCGTTTCGCCGCCGGCACGCCGGAATAGCCCCGGAACACCCGGAAGCCGGTTCCGCTACCTACTTTCGGCTGAAACGAGACGGCGATCGACGGCGGCGGGCGCGAACACCGACTCGACCACCATCGAACAGGCCCCGCTCAGTGCGGCGCCGTCCCCGCGGCCGCCGATCTCGATGCGCAGGCTCTGCGTCGCCCGCGGCAGCGCGCGCCGATAAAGCACCTCGCGCACGCCGGTGACGAAATGCGGCTCGGCGAGGTCCCCGGCGATCACCAGCACCCCGGGGTTCATCACGCACACCAGCGTCGCCAGCACCTCGCCGACCTGCCTGCCCGCGACCTGGGCGAGCCGCACGGCGGCGGGCTCCCCCGCGACGATCCGCTCCCGCACCCCCGAGCCCGACGCGGTCGGCAGCCCCTGCTCGGTCAGCCGCGCGGCCAGCGCGCCCCCGCCGGCCACCGCGGCGAGACAGCCCAGCGAGCCGCACATGCACCGCGCGTCGGGGTGGTCCGGCAGCCGGATGTGCCCGATGTCGCCGGCACCGCCGTCGATCCCGCGGTAGACCTCGCCGCCGATCACCAGCCCGGCGCCGATCCCGGTGGAAACCTTCACGAGCACGAGCGAACGGCAGTCGGGGTGCCGCGTCCGCTGCGCGCCGAGCGCCATCAGGTTGGCGTCGTTGTCGACCAGCACCGGCGCCGCGTGCCGGGCGGCGAGGTAGTCGCCGATCGGGAAGCCGTCCCAGCCGGGCATGATCGGCGGCTGGGTGACGCGGACCAGGCCGGGATCCACCGGACCCGGCACGGAAAGGCCGATCCCGCACACCTCCCGCGGCTCGCGGCCGCATTCGCCGAGCAGCGCGTCGAACCACTTCGCGATCCGGTCCAGCACGGGCTCCGGGCCGTCGGCGACCCGCAGCGGCCCGGCGCGGCGCGCCAATGGCCTGCCGGACAGGTCGGTGACCGCGGCCTCCGCGTGCATGGTGTCGATGCTCGCCGCCAGCACGACCGCGTGCTGGTCGTCGAACCGAAGCTGCCGGGCCGGACGCCCGCCGGTGGAGTCCTCGTGCCCGGATTCGGTGAGCAGGCCCGACGCCTGGAGCAGCTCCAGGCGCCCGGTCAGCGTCGAACGCGACAGCCCGCTGCGGTTCTGCAGCGCCTTGCGGGTGGTGGCCTGGCCCGTGCGGACCAGGTGCAGCAGCTCGCCCGCGGTGACGGGCGCCGGACCGCCGCTCATGCCTGACTCATCTTTTCGCCGCCCCTTGGGTGTGGTGCACATCATCGCAGGAGGACCACTTTTGTCCATTGACAAGACATAAGGTCGAGATAAATTGGACACATCATGGAAACATTGCGCGCGAGCACGCTCAACGGGACCACCGGTTCCTGGACCACGACCCCGGGCTTCACCGAGGTGGAAAGCGGGCTGCGCGCGGCGGCCACGCGGGTTCTGGACGAAAACTGGCTCGGCTCGTCGACCGTGCCCTCGCGCGGGCTCTACCCGCACCAGTGGAGCTGGGACTCGGCGTTCATCTCGTTCGGCCTGCGCCACCACGCGCCCGAGCGGGCTCGCCTCGAGCTGCTGACGCTGTTCTCCGCGCAGTGGCCGGACGGGCGCGTGCCGCACATCGTGTTCAATCCGGACACCCCGGACGAGGCCTACTTCCCCGGTCCCGGGTTTTGGCACACCGGTGCTACATCCGGTCTCGTCCAGCCGCCGATCCACGCGCGGGCCGTGTGGGAGGTCCACCAGGCGGCCGAGGACCAGTCGTCGGCCGCGGAGTTCCTCGCGACGCTTTACCCGAAGCTCGTCGCCTGGCACGCCTACCTGCTCGGCAACCGTGACTTCGGCGGCCGGGGGCTGGTGTCGATCGTGCACCCGTGGGAGTCGGGCATGGACAACAGTCCGGCCTGGGACGGCCCCCTCGCCCACGTGCGGCCGGTCGATCCGGCGCAGTTCATCCGGCGCGACCTCGAACACGGCGACGCCGCCGACCGGCCGAGCGACGTCGACTACGGGCGCTACGTGCGGCTCGCCGCCGGGTACCGCGACGTCGGCTACCGCGACGAGCGGTGGCCACTTTTCGGCGACGGCTTCACCGTGGAGGACCCGGCGTTCAACGCACTGCTCGCCGACGCCGAACTCGCGCTGGGCCGGATAGCGGGCGCGCTCGGCCTCCCGGGAGCGGCGGCCGGGCACCGCGAGACCGCCGCACGGCTCACCCAGGCACTAGTCGAAACCCTGTGGGACGACGAAGCAGGCTTCTTCTTCGCACGCGACGTCCGCACGGGCGAGCGCGCCAGGGAGTACACCTGCGGCGGGTTGATCCCCCTGGTATTGCCGGGACTGCCGGTCGCGCCCGCCCTGCTCGCCACCGCGACCGGCCCGCGGTTCGGCGTCGGCCGGGTGCTGGGCGCACCGAGCTACGACCTCACCGCGCCCGGGTTCGACGCGGCCCGGTACTGGCGCGGGCCGTCGTGGTTCAACGTCGGCTGGCTGGTCCGGCTGGGTCTGCTCGCCCACGGCGAGCGCGCGCTCGCGGAGCGGCTGCGGTCGGACCTGCTGGAAGCGGCCTGGCGCGCGGATTTCGCCGAGTACACCGACCCGCTGACCGGCGAGGGCCACGGCTCCCGGTCCTTCGGCTGGACGGCCGCGCTGACCCTCGACCTGCTGGCCGAAAGTCGCTGAAGCGCCGACGGAGGCGCGTGCGGACCTGATCCGGGCGGTTCCCGGTGGGACTGCCCCTGAAGGCCACCTTCAGGGACCTGTGGACAAGCGTGGCGGGACGTCCAGGGTTTGCGGGCCCTCGCGGTCGGCCTGGTGATCGTCTACCACCTCAGGGCGGGCCTGCTTCCCGGTGGCTTCGCGGGCGTCGACGTCTTTTTCGTCATCTCCGGGTACCTGATCGTCGGCACGCTCTCGACCGAGCTCCGCCGCACCGGCACTGTCAGCCTCCGCGAGTTCTGCGCCCGCCGGATCCGGCGCCTGCTACCCGCCGCCTCGGTCGTTCTGCTGACCACCGTGCTCGCGACCCTGGTCCTGCTGCCGATGTCGCGCTGGCCGTCGACCATGAGCGAGATCGTCACGTCCGCGCTGAACCTCCAGAACTGGGCACTCGCCGCGCTGTCGGCCGACTACGCGCACGCGACAGCCGCCGCGTCGCCGGTCCAGCACTTCTGGTCGTTGAGTGTCGAAGAGCAGTTCTACCTGGTCATCCCGCTGGTCCTGCTGCTCTGCGCCCGGCTGGCCCACCGCGCCAGGCCCAAAGCCGTCCGCTTCGCGTTCGCCGCCGTCGCACTGCTCACCGCGGCGTCGTTCGTGTTCTCGGTGATCTACAGCGAACTCGACCACGGCCGGGCGTACTTCGTCACCCCGGCGCGGATGTGGGAACTCGACCTCGGCGGCCTCGCCGCGATGGCCGCCCACCGGATCCGGCCAGGACACACATCGCGGCTGCTGCTCGGCTGGAGCGGGCGGGCGGCGCGGAGACCGCCGCTCTGCTGGGGCGGCAGCCGCTGCGGTATCTCGGGGACATCTCCTACAGCCTCTACCTCTGGCACTGGCCGGTGATCGTCGTCGTCCTGCAGGTGACGAACAGTGCGGAACTGTCCCGCAGGCAGGCCGCGGCCGCGCTCGCGCTGAGCTTGGCCTTGGCGATCGTCTCCAAACACGCCGTCGAAGATCCCTTTCGGCGCGGCCGGGCGAAGAACGCGCGGCGGCTTCGTGGCGCCTACGTGCTCGGCGCCACGCTGGTCGCCGTGACGGTGGTCAGCGCGGCGGTGCCGCAGCAGTACGCCTCGGGGGAACTCGATCGGCTCGCCTCCGCCACCAGGCTCGACGACACCCATCCTGGCGCGCTCGCCCTCGACCCGGACCACCCGAGGGCGGCGCCCGCCGACGCCCCGCTGATGCCGGACCCGGCCGTGGCCGGGACGGATTGGCCATTGAACGACCAGGCCGCCGGCTGCACCGTCTACGACATCGAGCACTGGCCGCCGTCGGGTGACAAGTGCGCCTACGGCCCGCAGACCGCGCCGAAGACCATCGTCATCGTCGGCGACTCCCACGCGGTCATGTTCACCACGGTGTTCGCGCGGTTCGTGCGCGAACACCCCCAATGGCGCGTGAAGATGATGCTGCGCAACGGCTGCCCGTTCACCGCGAACCCCCCGGCCGGGCTCACCGTCTGCGCGGACCAGAACCAGGCCGAACTGGCCGGGATCCTGGCGATGAAACCGGACCTCGTGGTCACCTCGGCGATGTCGCCGGAGTCCTACGACAAGGACCTGAAGTGGCGATGGGAGTCCCGCGAACAGGCCGTCGACGGCTACGAGGCCCTGCTCAAGCGGATCTCGGACGGCGGGATGTTCCACGCCACCGGCAAGGTCGGCCAGCTCTGGGCCGACGGCGTGTTCATGGCCCAGCCGTTCCTGGCCCTGTACGGCAAGACCTTCGGCGACGGGACGTACAGCTTCGAGGAGTCGGCGAAGAACGTCATCGTCTACTTCGACCACCTCAAGGAACCCGCCAAGGGCCTGCTATATCACGCCTACGACGAGGACGGCTCCGAATCCTGGGCGTCGGGCCCCGGGCACCACTCGAAATACCACTGGGCGCGCGCGATCGGCTGGCTCGGCATGGCCGCGATCGACCTGCTTGAGGTGCTGCCCGCCGGGCACCCGCGCCGCGCGCGGCTGATCGACGTCGTCCGCTTCCTCGCCGTGGGCTACCAGCGCTACCAGGACCCGAAAACCGGGCGCTGGTACCAGCTCGTCGACCGCGGCGCCGACCAGAAAAACTGGCTGGAGACCTCGGCCTCGGCGATGTACACGTTCACGCTCTCGCGGGGGGTCCAGCGCGGCTACCTCGATCCTCAATACCAGGCGGTGGCTGAAAAGGGGTACGCGGGTGTGCTGGACCAGGTGTCGATCGGCTCGGACGGGCTGACGAACATCACCAACATCTGCGAGGGCACCAATGTCGGCGACACCTCGTACTATTACGGGCGGGCGCGCAAGACGAACGACCTCCACGGACTCGGCGCGTTCCTCATCATGAACGAGCAGGTCGCCCACTGACCCCGCCGCAGGGAGGAGGGGCCCCGGCCGATTCCGGCCGGGGCCCTTTTTCCGTGCGCGGGTCGGGAGAACAGCAGGAGGTGGACGAGCCTGTGGCGTTGACGTGCTGGAAACCGGCGTCGAACGGGCTGTTCGAGCCCTTCTGCGCGGTGAAGTGGTCGAAACTCAGGCGGGAGCTGTTGTTCGCGATGAGCGCCGGGCGGCCGTCGTCCCTGCCGAAGCGCACCGAACCGCCGGTGAACCGGATCCCGGTGGCGTAGTGCAGGTACCAGCCGTAGGCGGGCCGGGTGCCGATGCTCTTGGGGTTGTAGTCGGTGGCGTCGGTGGCGTCGGTGGCGGGCACGGTCAGGTTGACGTCGGTGGTGCTGATGATGTTCCAGCCGTCGCGGTCGCTCGCGGTGTCGATGGTGAGCTTGTCCGAGCTCACATGGCCGCAGCCGTTGATCAGCGCGGCGAAATGCCCGCGGCGCGGCTTGATCCCGCTGAGAACCAGGCCGTCGCACCGGGTCAGGGACAGGATCTTGTCCGCTTCACCCAACTTCGGGTTGCCCGTGATGAGGTTGCCGCCGCCGTCGATCGTGCCGGAACCGGTGAACCCGATGTTGGTCAGCCGGTCACCGGCGAACATCGCGTCGTGGAAGTGGCTGTGCCCGTAGTCCTGGTACTGGTCCCACTGGTTCGGCTCGGCCTTGTCGTAGGTTTTCACGCCGGAACCAACGATGGTGGAGCCCGCGTCCAGCCGGATCGTGACGTTGCTCTTCAGGTGGACGGTGTTGGCCGAGTTGTAGGTACCGGCCGGGAGCACCACGGTGCCGCCGCCCGCGGAATTCACCGCGACGATCGCCTTGTCAATGGCGGCCGAGTCGTTGGCGGACCCGTTCCCTTGGCGCCGTAGTCCTTGACGCTGAAGACACCGCCGGGGACGGCGAAAGCGCTTTCCACTCCGGTGCCGACCAGCGCCGTGCCGACCAGCCCGGCCACTACGAGCGAGCCCTCGGCGATGTCAAGACGCCTTGGCTGTAAACAGAAAAGAGTCCCGCGTCACCCCCAGTTCCAGGTGGACGCGGGACTCTTCTTCAGCACTTGGGGTATCAGCCCTTGAAATCGAACGTGCAGCTGGCCATGGTGGTGTCGGCCTTCTCGACGACGGTCTTGCCGTCGACCACGATCTTGCAGCTCGCCTTCGACTCCAGGTCGGCCCCGGTGACGATAAGGCTGAGGGTGGCCTGGTCGGAGGCGAAGGAGCCCTTCTCGTCGAAACTGGCCCCGGCCTGGACGTTGGCGGTCTTGATGGTCAGGCCGCCGGTGTAGGTGACGCTGGCCGCACCGGCCGAAGTGACGACGTACTCGACGCTGTGGGCGTCACCGCTCTTCGCCGGGAACGACACCGACTGGTCGGAAACGACGTTGACGACCGCGCCGATGAGCACCGTGTTGAGGATGCAGGCGATCAGGCCGAGCGCGGACAGCACAATGCCGGCGATGGCCAGGCCCTTGTTGTTCGCGACGCGCTTGTTCACGCGGAGCAGGCCGACGATCGAGAGAATCAGCCCGATGATGACGAGCGGGTACCCGACGACGCCGATGACCGGGATGAACGAAATCAGCAGGCCGATCAGACCGAGGACGAAACCGGCCGTGCCCAGACCGTTCTTCGGGGGTGCTACCGGCTGTTCGGGGGCAGCCGGAAACGGAGGCGCAGTGCTCACTGAGGAAAACCTTTCGGGGGATCAACGGGTGGCCGGAAAGCCGTACCGTCGAAACTTTCGCAGAACGGCCTCGCGGCGTTAGGCACTTTGAGGCAATGATGCCGATCCTTTACCTGGTTGTTATGGAACGCCTCATTGTTATGCGTGAGACAGACCTGGGAACTGGACCTATGGCTGACCGTGCAGCGCGTACATACCCAGCGTAACCAGCAGAGAAACCCGAATACAACAACGAAATCCTCATTTTTCGCCGCCGAAAAGAAAGGATTCAGTCCAGCCCGACGCCGTCACGCAGCATCGCGAATCCCCGCTCGGCCGCGGCGACCGCGTCCGGGTACCGCGCGGCCGCCGTCACCCCGGCGGCGAGAGTCGCCATGTTCGCCGTCGCCAGCGACCAGCGCACCGCGCTGACCTGCGCGGCCGCGAGCGCCGACTCGAGCGGTGGTGTGCCGGCCTCGGCGAGCGCCACGGCCAGCGCGGCCTCGCCCGCGGCGTTGAACCGGAGCATGCGCGCGGCCAGCGTCGGGGTTTCGGTCACCATGCGGAAGACCCCGAGCACCTCGGGATCCTCGGCCAGCCCGGTCACCGGCTCGCGCTGCCGCAGCCCGGCGAGGAAGTCCTCGCGCAACGCCGCCAGCGGCCCCAGCCCCGCCGGGCGGCGGCGGACGACGTCGGCGCTTTCGGTTTCGTGGTCGGCGAACCGGTGCAGGACCAGGTCCTCTTTGGTCGGGAAGTAGGCGAACAGGGTGCGCTTCGCGACCTCGGCCACCCTGGCGACCTCGGCCACCGGCACGGCGTCGAACCCGGACTCCAGGAACAGCGCGATCGCGGCCGACGAGATCGCCTCGCGCGTGCGCACCTTCTTGCGTTCCCGCAACCCGAGTTCCTCACCCATGCGCCGACAGTAGCCGACGGACGCCCCCGGGCCCGTCTCCGCAGGTCCGTCGCCCCTACCGAGCGAGGGTGAGTTGCGAGGCAACAGCGAGCAAGGCGGGCTAATGTGAGCAATGTGGACAGTGTGAACCTACACTTACCGTCGCCGATCACCGAGATCCACGATGCCTTGCTGACGACTCAGGGAATTCGACTCTTTCTCAAGCGTGATGACCTCATTCATCCCGACCTGAACGGAAATAAGTGGAGAAAGCTGAAGTACAACCTTGAAGCTGCCCGGCTTGAGTCCGCGACGACCTTGCTGACTTTCGGTGGCGCTTACTCGAATCATATTCGGGCAGTGGCCTCGGCCGGTCACCATTTCGGCTTCAAGACGATAGGAATTATTCGCGGCGAAGAGCACGCGGAACTCAACTCCTCCCTGGCCTACGCCCGAGATCATGGAATGCTACTCAGCTACCTGGACCGCACGACCTATCGACGGAAGAGCGCGGCGCGGGTTGTCGACCGGTTGCGCGCCGAGTTCGGCAATTTCTATCTGTTGCCCGAAGGTGGCAGCAACACGCTGGCCTTGCGCGGATGCGCGGAGGCAACCCAGGAAATCGACCTGGATTTCGATGTCATCTGTTGCTCATGCGGCACCGGCGGGACGCTGGCGGGAATTGCCGGACCCCTGCGAAAGGACCAGCGCGCGCTCGGTTTCGCAGTGCTCAAGGGCGCGGAATTCCTCAACGAGGATGTCTCGGGCTTCCAAGTCGCGGCCTGGGGTAGTGCAACGAGCAACTGGTCGATCGAGACCGGCTTTCATTTTGGCGGCTACGCAAAGAAGAATGGCGTACTGGAGGAGTTCATCTCCTTGTTCTCGGCGCAACACGGAGTGCTTCTGGAATAGGTTTATGAGGCGAAGATGATGTACGGCCTGCTCGAACTCGTCAGGCGGGGCGAATTCGAAAGAGGAACCACCATCGTCGCCCTTGTCGCGGGAAGAGGCTGGCCCCGGTCAGACCTGGTGGAGGCCGGGTTTGCCCGCCTGGACGACGTAGCTGCGGTCGGTGGCGATCGTCACCTTCGACAGGTCGGCCTGCGAGGTGTCCGAGACGGTGACGAAAGCCGCTCGCAGCTGCGCCTGGCTCGTGGTCACCCGCACGTAGCCGCGCTTGCCCCGGCAGTACTTGACGTGCGGGTTGTTCGCGTACCAGGCCGCGCTCGGGTCGGCCGCGCCGTCGCTGTTGCTGGTCACCGAGGTGGTCACGAGCTCGGAGCCGATGATCGGGTCGCTGTGGTCGAAATAGTCCTGCCGCAGGTCGGCCGCCCAGTGGCGGTGGACGTCGCCGGTCAGCACCACCGGGTTCGGCACCTTCCGGTCGACCCAGCCCTTCGCGATCCGGTCGCGCGACGCCTCGTAGCCCTGCCACGAGTCGTTGCTCTCGCAGGTGGCCCTGTTGCCGTCGCCGTCACGCTGCGCGAAGAACACCTGCTGGCCGAGAAAATCCCAGGTCGCCGGATGCGTCTCGAACGCCTTGAGCAGCCACGCCTCCTGGGTGGTGCCCATGATGCTGCGGGCGGGGTCGCGCATCGGCCCGCAGGCCGGGCCCGCCGCACCGGACGGGTCGGGCACCTGCGCGCTGCGGTACTGCCGGGTGTCGAGCAGGTGGAACCGGGCGAGCGCGCCCCAGTTGAACTGCCGGTACAGCTGGATCGACGAGCCGTTCGGTCTGGCTGTGGACCGGATCGGCATGTGCTCGTAGAACGCCTGGAACCCGGCCGCCTTGCGGGCCGCGGGCGCGGGGCTGGTGGTCCCGTTCCAGTTGTTCATGACCTCGTGGTCGTCGAACACGATCATCCACGGCGCCAGCGCGTGCGCGGCCTGCAGATCCGCGTCGGTCTTGTGCTGACCGTGCCGCGCGCGATAAAGCGCGAGTGAATTGGCCTCGTCGGCGACGGCGAGCCGCCGGGGGTTGAGCTCGGCCTTCACCCGGCCGGACTTCTTTTCGTAGATGTAGTCGCCGAGGAACAGCACCAAGTCCGGGTCGTCGGCGACGACGCCCTTGTACGAGTGGTACCAGCCCTCCTCCCAGTGCTGGCAGGAGGTGAAGCAGTACTTCAACTGGTCGACCGAGGCACCCGCGGCGGGTGCGGTGCGGGTGCGGCCGACCGGCGAGAGGTACCCCGAGGTCTTGAACCGGTAGAAGTACTCGCGGCCGGGCAGCAGCCCTCGCGGCTCGATGTGCACGCTGTGCGCCGATGCCCGCACCGCGCTCGCCGTGCCCCGCTGCACGATCGAGGTGAACGCCTGGTCGTCGGCGAGCTCCCAGTCGACGGCGTAGGTGGCGTCGGGCATCCCGCCGAAGCCGTCCGGATTGAGCGGCGCGGGCGCGAGCCGCGTCCACAGCACCACGCTGTCCGGCAGCGGGTCGCCCGAGGCGATGCCGAGCTGGAACGGGTCGTGGATCACCGGGGCCGCCGCGGTCGTCCTGGCGTTCGCCCAAGACGGGAGCACGGCCGGGATCACCGCGGCGCCCGCCGCCGCCAGCCCGCCGAGCAGGACGGCTCGCCGATTCACCTGAGGCATGACCATTTCCTTCCAGTGACCATTACGGGGAGACAGCGGCGGCGCGCGGAAATTCACGCGGCGTAATCGGTGATTCCGCCGCTGCAGGCTTCGAGCACCGGATTCGTCGCGGCGTAGTTGCCGACGCAGACCTTGAAATAGACCCAGCCGCCCTTGGCCACCGCCACGGCCTTGTCGACGCTGGTGCCGTTACCGCCGGAGTTCCACACGTAGAACGGTCCCGCGCCACCCTTGAGCCAGTAGGCGACGACGGCGGACTTTCCGTCGGCGTTCTTGTCGTAAACGAGGAAATGCGCGTCGGACGAGCGGAACAGCCCCTCCCCCGCGCAGACGCCGGTCGAGCACTCGGCGCTGCCGGAGCCGACTCCGCAGTCGGGCGCGATCCGCTGGTCCGACCCGGTTTTGACGTAGCCGTCGGAGACGTAACCACCCAGCGCGGGCACGTGATCCCACAGCGTGGTGGTGCCGAGCGGCCCGGTGACCTGGGTCCCGGTCGGCTGGCAATCGATGGTCACCGAAGCACCGTTGGCCACCGTGCGCACCGCCGACGAGTTCGTGCTCGGCGCGCGGCGGACGTTCAGCGGGTCGCCCGCGGTCTGCACCGTGCCGGTCGCCGCGAACGCGGGAACCGCCCCGGCGAGCCCGAGTACGCACACCGTCGCCAGCACCACCCCGGAGCCCGCCAGTCTGCACCGGACGCTTGAACGCTTCATGGCCCCAGCGTGGCGGCAGACCGTACATGTTTCATATAAAACGACGGTCAAAAGGCCGTGCCGCCGCCATCCGGATGGCGCTAGCCAAACCCGTAGTAATTCTCCTATTATCCCGCGCTATGGGGCATCCAAGGGACGTACGGTGTCGGTAAAAGCGATTTCATTTCGCGTTCTGGGGCCGTTGGAAGTCGTGGTCGACACCACTGTCGCGGCCCTCGGCGGCCCGAAACCGCGCCTGCTGCTGGCCGCCTTGCTGTTGCAGCCCAATGTGGTCGTCTCCACCGAGGTGCTGGTCGACGTGCTGTGGCCGGGATCGGCCCCGCGCTCGGCGGCGGCGAACATCCGCACGTACGTCCATTCGCTGCGCCGCAGGCTCGCCGACCACGACCCGGAGCTGGGCGACCGCATCGCCAGCCGCGCTTCGGGCTACATCCTCACGGCGGCCCCGGACGAGCTCGACCAGGCCTTGTTCGGCTCGCTCGCCACCCAGGCGCGGGGCGCGCTGGAGCGCGGGGACGCGGAAACGGCGCTCGCCCTGCTCGACCGGGCCGACGAGCTCTGGCGCGGCGACGTCCTCGAAGGGCTGCCCCACGACCACGGCTGGTCCGCCGCCATCGCGCGGCTCGACGAGCTGCGGCTTTCCGTGCAGGAGCAGCGGCTCAAGGTGCGGATCGGTCTCGGCCGCTCCGCCGAAGCCGTCGCCGAGCTGCGGGGGCTGGTCACCGCGCATCCGCTGCGCGAGGAGCTCTGGGAGCAGCTGATCGTCGCGCTGCGGGCCGGCGGCCGGACGACCGACGCGCTCGAGGCCTATCTCGAGGCCGAACAGGTCCTCGCCGACGAGCTGGACGCGCCGCCTGGGCCCCGGCTGCGCGAGCTGCGGGCTTCGCTGGGCACCGGCGGCCGCGTCGACGGCGCCGCGCCCGTCGCGCCGCGCTCCCCGATCTGCCAGCTGCCGCTGGACCTGCCGGACTTCACCGGCCGGGACACCATGGTGACGCGCCTGGTCGAGCTGCTGCGCGAGCGCCGGGCCCTGGACAAACCCGCGATCGTGGTGCTGTCCGGCCCGCCGGGCGTCGGGAAATCGGCCGTCGCGGTGCGGGTGGCGCACGCGGTGCGCGAACAGTTCCCCGAAGGGCAGCTGCACGTGGACCTGGCCGGCACCTCGTCCTGCCCGCGAACCCCGATGGGCGTGCTCGCCGAGCTCCTGCGCGCACTCGGCGTCCCCGACGGCGGCCTCCCCCGTGACCTGGCCGAACGGGCGACTTTGCTGCGGTCACGGCTCGCCGGGACCCGGATGTGCGTGGTGCTCGACGACGCGGGGAGCGCGGCGCAGGTGCGTCCGCTGCTGCCCGGTGCCGGGGCCTGCGCGGTGCTGATCACCAGCCGCCTGCGGCTGCCGGATCTGCAGGGCGTCCGGGCGGTCGACGTCGACCTGCTGCCCGAAACCGAAGCCGCCCGGCTGCTCAAGGGCATCGTCGGGCGCGAGCGGGTCGCCGCCGAGCCCGAGAGCGCCGCCGCGATCCTGCGGCAGTGCGGTTATCTGCCGCTGGCGATCCGGGTGGTCGGCGCGAAGCTGACGCACCGGCCGAGCTGGACGTTGCGGATGCTCGCCGACCGGCTCCACGATGAACGGCGGCGGCTCGACGAACTGCGCGTCGGGGATCTCGCGGTCCGGGCCAGTGTCACCCTCAGCTACGACCTCTTGCCGCTTTCCGCGGCGACGGCGTTTCGCGCACTGGGCTCGCTCGGCCCGCTGCAGTTCCCGTCCTGGGTGGTCGCCGCGGTGCTGGACCGCGACGAGGCCGACGACGTACTCGACGTCCTCATCGACGCGCACCTGATCGAGCTGGTCGGTTCGGACGCCTCCGGGCAGCCGCGCTATCGCCTCCACGACCTGCTGCGCGTCTACGCCGCCGAGCTCGCCGAAAAGGAGGCCCCGGCGGAGACGCGCGAAGCGGCGAAGCGCGTGCTGGAGGGCTACCTGGCGCTCAGCGTCGAAGCCGTGGAGCGGATGCCGATCCATTTCTTCGGCCAGTTCCGGGACGACACCGCCGTGCGGCCGGACCTCCCGCCCGGCACCAGGCGCCTGCTCGACGACCCGGCGGCGTGGTTCGCCGGGGAACGGCAGACGGCGGTCGCGCTGGTCTCGCTCGCCGCGGACCTCGGCTTCGACGACCTCGCCTGGCGGCTGACCGCGGCGCTCACGCCGTACTTCGACCTGCGCGGCCACCAGGACGACTGGCACCAGACCCACGCCGTCGCGCTGGCCGCCGCCCGGCGGGCGGGGACCGTGCGCGGCGCGGCGATGATCCTGCGCAACGTCGGGCAGATCCAGCTCTACCAGGACACCTACGAGGAGTCGCTGGTGTCGTTCGAGCAGTCGCGCGCGCTGTTCGCCGAGGTCGGCGACGCGCAGGGCGAGGGCGTCGCGCTGGCCGGTCTCGGCACGATCCTGCGGCTGCGGGGCGAGGGCGCGGTCGCGCTCGACCGCTGTCACGAGGCGCTGGAACTGTTCGACCGGGCCGGTGACCGCCACGGTGAGGCCGTCGCGCGGATCGCGGCGGGCGCGGTGTGGCTGTCCTGGCGCTGCTACACCACGGCCGGGCGCTGGTTCACCGACGCGCTCACGCTGTCCGCGTCGATCGGCGACCGGCACCGCGAGGCCCACGCGCTCAAGCGGATCGCCTTGCTGCAGCAGCACCGCGGCAACCTGGCGGCGGCGCGCGACCACGTCGACCGGGCGATCGCGATCTTCACCGAGCTGGGCGACGACCACTGCGTCGGCTACGCCAACCAGAACCTCGGCGAGCTCTGCCTGCACAGCGGCGACTTCGCGCACGCGCAGCTGTTGCTGGTGAATTCGCTGAGCGTGCACCGCCGCAACGGCGACCGGCGCTCCGAGGCCGAGGTGTCCCAGCTGCTCGGCGAGCTGCACGAGGCGCTGAGCCAGCCGGAGCGCTCTCGGACCTATTCCGAACGCGCGCTGGCGATCTGGCGAGAGCTTTCCGCGCGGCCGCAGGAATCCGCGCTGGCGACCCGGCTGCAGCAGGCCGCGGAATCGACGTACACCGGCGCCGCGGCGCGCCCGCGGCGGCATATCGCGTCCGCCTGATTTCCTTTCCCTCACGACCGCACCAGGCTTGTACGGATTGTGTACAAGGTCTCGGCAGACTTCGGCGATCATCATCGATGGGTGCTCGAAGGGAGTCCGGCATGGTACGGATTGGGAGGGCCGTCGTGGCCCGCCGTGTGCTGGGGACGCTGCTCGCCGCGGGCGCGGTCACCGCGCTGACGTCGGTGCCCGCGCAGGCCACGCCGAGCGGCTCGTGGCACGCCGATCTGTCCACTGTGGATGGTGATGACGTGAACGTCCGCGCCGACGCCGGGACGCTGACGTTGCGGAACGCCGCGTGGCACAGAAAACCCGACGTGATCGCGGGCAGTGCGGGCTACCTCGTGCTGGGCGAGCAGCAGCTGGGACGCCCGGTCAACCGGGTGAGCGCGCAGGTCTCGGCCGAGACGCCTAAGGGCACCACGGTCGAGGTCGACGTGCGCGGCCGGACCGGCCCGCAGGACTGGACCGAATGGCTGCCCGCCACGCCCGGCGCGGCGCAGTTTCCGGCCACAGTGGACTCCGTGCAGGTCCGCGTCGCGCTGACCACCGGGCAGGACGGGGTGAGCGCCCTGGTCCGCGACGTCAGCCTGACGGCCGACCTCGGCCCGCGGGCCGACGCCGTCTCCGCCGCGACTGCCTTGACGTACAAGGTCTACGGCACGCGTGAGGGCCTGGTCGGCGGCACCACCTCGAACGGCCACGTGATCACCTCGCGCGACCACTTCGTCTCATTCCCGTCCGGGAAGTCCGTGTCCCCCAAGGGAACCGGCAACTACACCGCCCGCGTCTGCCGTACCGACAACAGCCGCTGCGAGTACGCCCCGGTGTGGGAAACCGGCCCGTGGAACGAGCGCGACGACTACTGGAACCCGGGTTCGATCCGTCAGTCGTTCAAGGACCTCCCGCAGGGCAAGCCGGAGGCGCAGGCCGCGTATCAGGACGGCTACAACGGCGGCAAGAGCGGCCTCGGCTACAAGGTGGGCAACCCGGCGGGCATCGACCTCGCGGACGGCGTGTTCTGGGACGGGCTCAAGCTGTCCGACAACAGCTACGTGAACGTCACCTACCTGTGGACCGGCTCCGGCCCCACCGGCGTGGTCTCCACCGCGGGCGACCCGATGAACGTGCGGGCGTCGGCCAGCACGACGGCCGCTGTCAAGGGTTTCGCGGCGAACTACGCCAAGGTGACCATCGAATGCTACGTCGAGGGCGAAACCGTCACCGGCAAGTTCGGCACCGGCAAGATCTGGGACCGGATCGGGCCCGGCCACTACGTTTCGGACACGTTCCTGCAGACCGGCTCGGACTCGCCGGTCGCCCCGCACTGCTGAGGCGGGTGGACCGAAACCAGGAGCACCGGGTGCGCGCGTCCTACGGGCCGGAGAAGTACGCGCGGCTCTCGGCGCTCAAGGCGCGCTACGACCCGTCGAATGTCTTCCACCACAACGCCAACATCATTCCGGCCGTGAATTCACAACCATGAACAATTCACAACCATGAACGCACGCCGGAATGGGTATACAAGCGCGAGTCTTTTGTGTAAAACTTTCCCGACCTTCTCGTGACGCATTCATCACTCGGAATGGCGGGCCCCCGTGAGCCTTACCCGGCGAACCTTGCTGACCACTGCCGCCGTCACCGCCGCGGCGGCCGGAACCATCGTCACCACAACCGGTTCCGCCGCCGCGAGCGAGGCGGGCGGCGCCGAAGAGGCCTACGGTGCACAGGGCTTGCGCGCGACAGCGGACTATGCCGTGGCGAAGCTGCGCGCGGTCGCCCCGAACGTGACCGCTTTTCCCGTGAGCACCAAGTTCGAGAAATGGACCTATTCGCAGAATGGTGACTGGGTCGGCGGATTCTGGCCCGGCACACTGTGGATGGCCTGGCTGCACAGCGGCGACGAGTTATTCAAGACGCTCGCGCTGGCCTCGGCGGAAAAGCTCGCGCCACGCCAGTACGACACGGCCACCCACGACCTCGGTTTCCTGTTCTACCCGTCCTGGGTGACCGCGTGGCGGATCACCGGTGACGAGAAATGGCGCGCGGGCGCGGTGCGGGCGGCGTCCTCACTGATCCAGCGCTACAACCCGAACGGCCACTTCATCCGCGCCTGGGGAGCGCTGACCGACCCCGCCAACGCGGGCCGCGTCATCATCGACACGATGATGAACCTGGACCTGCTGGCGTTCGCCACCGAGCAGACCGGGGACAGCAAGTACCTCGAGATCGCCACCGCGCACGCGAAGACGGCCCAGAAGGCGTTCCCGCGCCCGGACGGGTCGATCCCCCACGTGTACGACTTCGATCCGGCCACCGGCGCCCCGATCGGCCCGAACACCGTCCAGGGCTACAGCAAGGACTCGGCCTGGTCGCGCGGGCAGGCGTGGGGCATCTACGGGTTCACCACGATCTACCGCCGGACCGGGAACAAGGAATTCCTGACCACCGCCCGCAAGCTCGCCGATTTCGCACTCGGCGCGCTGACCCCGGACCACGTGCCGGTGTGGGACTACCGCTCGCCCCAGGCGCCGAACGACATCAAGGACGCGTCGGCGGGCACGATCATGGCCTGCGGCCTGCTGGACCTCGCCGGGGCGACCGGCCGCGGTCACTACCGCGACGCGGCGCTGCGGCTGCTCACCGCGGTGTCCAAGACCTGCCTGACCCGCAAGTCCACCCGCGCCGAAGCGGTGGTGGCGCGCTGCACCCGCAACCGGCCGGCCGAGGACGGCGTCGAGGTCTCCCTCCCGTACGCCGACTACTACCTGCTGGAGGCCATCCTGCGGATCACGAAGCCGCGGGAACTCTCCCACGCGATCGACCTCACCAGCGTGTGACTACCGGCCCGCCACTGGCGTGACTGCCCCAGAAGTCTCTGAAGGCCACCATGAGGGACACAGATGCCCTCAAGGTGGCCTTCAGAGACCTGCGCGGGCCGGCCGAAAACGGGAGCAAGGGACCTTTGCTCCCGTTTTCGGCCGGTGACGTCAGTGCGCGTGGTGGGCTTGGACTTTCGCGTGGCCGAGGCCGCGGCCGATCATCCACTTGTTCACCGGCACCGTCACCACGAAGGCGATGACCAGCGAGACCACCAGCGAGCCCCAGAACAGCAGGCTGCCGAGACCCGCGTCCATCGCGCCCGGCACGACCACCACCACGGTGTTGTCGACGATCTCCATGACCGCGATCGACACGGTGTCCGCGGCCAGCGCGACCTTGAACGCCGCCGAGAGGCCGAGGCCGGACTTCAGCACCCCGCGCATGGTCAGCCCGTAGCCGAAGACGAACGCCAGCGCGATCGACAGGACCACGGTCGCCGCGTTGTTCAGCCCGAACGCGGTCCCGACAACCATGCCGAGGATCTCGCCGATCGCACAACCGGTCAGGCAATGCAGGGTCGCGGTGGCGGCCATCGGCCAGCTGGCTCCGTGCTGCTGTTCGCTCATGCCCGCCAATATACCCCCCTGGGGTAAATTGAACAGGCAATACAGCTCACCCGTTCAGGGCAGGAAGTCGGCGTCCGCTTCGCTCGGCAGCGCGGGGGCGCACTGCCGGAGCCCGCCGTCGCGGAACATCCAGAGCCGGAAATAGGCGTCTTCCTGATCCTTGAGGAAGACCTGGAGCGCGT
This sequence comes from Amycolatopsis sp. H20-H5, assembly GCF_035828755.1. Lineage (NCBI taxonomy): Bacteria > Bacillati > Actinomycetota > Actinomycetes > Pseudonocardiales > Pseudonocardiaceae > Amycolatopsis > Amycolatopsis sp. H20-H5. Next base: position 76,055 of record NZ_JAYMZS010000034.1, read on the forward strand.
CCGGCACCTGCCACGGGGTCTTGCGCACCCGGTCGAGCACCGCGCCGAGATCGGCGTGGTTGAGCGTGCCCGCCCAGACCTCGCACTCGGGATACTTCCAGCCGCCCCACTGCGAGTCCGGCCCGCTCATCGCCAGCAGGTACCCGCAGCCGAGGATCGAGGACCCGCCTTGACGCGGCGCCCGGTTCCTCAGCCATTCGCTCAGCGACTCCACCTGTGACCTGTCCTCGGCGACGACCGAGACCATCAAGTTGGCTACCCAGCTCATCACTCCATGGTCCCGCGCCCGCCCGCGCCGGACCAGCGCCGACCGGTTCGAAACGATGGTTGCGCAGGGTGATCGGGGAGGGCGATCATGATCACTGTCGCAGGCGCGATCAACTCACTTCCGTAACCCTTTGCGCACAACCCGTTGACCCGGGTAACCGGTTCCCCTACCTTTCGCCGCAAGGTCTCCGCCGTGCGCAGACCGTTCGAGAGTCCCGTGAGGAATGGTGGGGATGCGAGGGCCCAGGAAGACGCTCGTGCTGAGCGCCGTGGTGCTGCTGGGCACCGTGTTCGGCATGGTCGGCTGCCAGGAGCAGCAGGCGGCGAGCCAGAGCCCGAAACCGGTCCGGGTCGCGTTCGTGCCCAAGGTCGCCGGGATCCCGTACTTCGAGGCGATGGACAGCGGGGGCCGCCAGGCCGCCCAGGAGCTCGGCATCGAATGGACCATCGACGGCCCCGCGACGGTCGACCCGGCGGCGCAGCAGCGCATCGTCGAGAACCTCGTCCGGGAGCGGGTCGACGTCATCGCCGTCGCGCCCAACGACCCCGCCGCGCTGGCCCCGGCGATCGCCGACGCCAGGGCCAAGGGCATCCACGTGCTCACCTCGGACACCGACGCGCCGGGCTCGAAGCGCGAGGTGTTCGTCAACCAGGCCACCGCCGAGGGCGTGGGCGAGGCACTGACCGACGCGCTGATGACCAAGATGGGCGGCGCGGGCAAGTACGCGATCGTGTCGTGCGGGCCGGCGGCGGCGAACCTCAACGCCTGGATCGCGGTACAGAAGGCCTACGCCTCGAGGCGCTATCCCCAGGCCCAGCTGGTTGACACGCTCTACGCCGGGGAGGACCCGCAGGCCGCCACCGTGCTCGCCAAGGAGGAGATGGTCCGCCACCCGGACCTGACCGGCCTGATCGGCGAGTGCACCACGTCCGCGCCCGGGGTGGCGAAGGCCGTCCAGGAGACGCAGAAAATCGGGCGGGTGTACACCGTCGGCGTCGGCACCCCGCAGGCGATCAAGCCGTACCTGCAGGACGGTTCGAGCTCGATGTCGGTGCTGTGGAACGTCGAGTCGCTCGGCTACCTCACCGCGTGGACGGCCAAGCAGCTCGCCGACGGCAAGCAGCTCGCCGAGGTCAACAAGGTGAACGCCGAGCTGCCCGCCGTCAAGTACGACGCCACGAACCAGACCGTGCTGCTGGGCGAGCCCCTGCTGATCACGCAGGACAACGTCGACCAGTTCAAGTACTGAATCGAAGCCGAGCACGTTCGCGGGCCGGTGCGACAAACGGTCCGTTCATCGCACCGGCCCGTGTCGCGAACTGTCGGCTCAGCGCCGCACCTGGATCGTGACAGTCGCGGTCGACAGCGCGGCAGGCAGTTTCGTCGTGTCGACGACCAGGTACTCGCCGTCGTCCTGGCGGCCGTTGGGCAGCGTCTTCGGGTGCAGCCCGTACGGCGGGGCGGTGGTGGTGACGCCGTCGACGCCGAAGTCGTTGTCGTTGCTGATCACCAGCGTCCGGCCGCCGTCCGTGGTGGCCACGCCCTCGACCTTGTCGTGGCCGAAGAAGCCGCCCGTGGGGTCCAGCCGGGTGACGAGCGCGCCGACGTCGAGGGAGAGCTTCTTCGCGACCGGCCGGATCCCGACGGCCGCGAGGTCCGTGGTCGCGGTGGCCGTGTCGTCCGTGCCGACGTGCGCGTCGAGGGTGCGCTTCTGGTCGCCGACGAGCAGGCCGCCCTTGGTCGCGTCGTAGACCGCGCCCGGCACGTTCGCGGCGGGACCGACGTCGGTGGCGCCGGTCAGGTCGATCTCGAACAGCTTCTTGTTCGCGCCGGGCTCGACGTGGCCGTCCCGCTCGTCGACCAGGAACCGGGTGGCCGACAGCGCGGTGATCTCGCTGACCGCGCCGCTGGTCGTCTTCGGGTTGTCTAGCAGGTACAGGTACTCGTGCGTGGCACGGGTGGTGAGGTCGACAGTGACGATTCGCAGCGTGGTGACGTTGGACGGCTTCTTCGTCAGGTCCGGCTGCTGCAGCGCGGACTGCATGATCCCGACCAGCGTGCGGCCGTCCGGGGTCAGGGTGAGGCCCTCCATGCCCTTGTTCGGCACGCGGTTGGCGAGCTCCCTTGGCAGCGAGCCGTCGAACGGCGAGAGCCGCTGGAGCGCGCGGCCGGTCCGGTCGAACTGCGTGATGTACGGGCCGTACTCGTCGGAGACCCAGAACGTCCCGTCGCGCTGGGCCACCAGGCCTTCGGAGTCGTAGCCGTTCTTGTCCGGCGCGAGCACGGTGCCGTTGAGGTCGACGATCTTCTCGCCGGTGTTCGCCTCCGGGCTGACCCGGCCCGAATACGGCGTGCCGTCGGCGGCGCGCAGCGGGATGACCTTCTCCAGCACGGCTTTGCCGCCGGTCAGCCGGAACTTCCCGATCGCCGGGTCGAAGGCGGGCAGCGGCTCGATCTTCTCGCCGTTCGGGCCGTCGACGTTCGGGCCGCGGTCGGTGAGGCCGTAGAACTCGTCGCGGGAACCGGGCACGGCGGTGAGGCCGGAGCCGTACGCCCCGCTCTTGAGCTGCACACCGCCGATGGTGGCCAGCGGCGGCAGGTGCGTCCGGTAGAGCCGGACGGCGTCGGAAACGCTGTAGGTGAACGAGTCCGTGCCGGTGAAGCCGGGCTCCGGCGTGTAGCGAAAGGACCCGTCGGCGTCGACGTCGAGTGCGCCGTGGGCGGGCGCGCCGTGGGAAACCAGCGTGACGGGCGCACCGCGGTCGTTACCGAGCACCCCGTCGCCGCCGACGTCGAGGGTGTGCCCGGCCCGCACCCGGTAGGCGTCGTCGCGAGCCTTCAACGGCCGTCCGTGTGCCCCGGCCGTGCCCGCGGTGAGCAGCGGCAACGCCACCAGCCCCGCGACGAGTGCGATCCGTGTGCGCTTCATCCGTTTTCCTCCTCCGGGCGTCGCGCGACGCCCGGAGGAGTCTCTGTGCCGGAGGTGGACGGCTTCCGTCTTCGAGACGTCACCCCCGTAACGATGCCGCCTCTCTCCTGGCTCAGCGGTGCCGTCGGGCGTGGAAGGCCGCGCCGCCGCCGAGGACGAGGATGATCACGGTCAGGCTCCAGCGCCGTTTCACCGCGGTGCGGTTGGCCGGTTTCTTCGGCGCTGCCACCACGGTCTGCGGCTGGAC